>CAIRBD010000204.1 GCA_903876745.1 uncultured Gemmatimonadota bacterium | reverse complement strand
GCGCCGCGCGCACCCTCGCGCAGATGATCGTCGACGGCGTGCTCCAGCGCGAGCGCGCCGCGCGCATGGTGCAGTACGCCGCGCGCACCCCCAACGGCTTCTCGCTCCAGGACGCGATCCACGCGCTCGTCGAGGGCACGATCATGGCGCCCATCCCTGCGAGCGGCAAGCTGGCGGCGATCCAGCGCGTGACGCAGCGCGCCGTCGTCGACCGTCTCATCCTGCTCGCCGCCGACAAAGAGGCATCGCCCGAGGTGCGCGCGATCGCCGAATACGAACTGGGCAACATCTCGCGCGGCATCGGGCTGGGGCTCACGACCGGCGCGTGGGACGCGCGCGCACACTGGCTCGCCGTGAGCACCGCCATCAAGCGTTATCAGGAGAAGGGCGAGGTGCCGGTCCTCACGCCGGCGCTCAAGCCGCCGCCGGGCGATCCGTTCGGCGAGCCGCCGTTCGAAACCTCCGGCATCGTCCCCGAGTAATTGAGCGAGGCCCCCTCAACCGCTCCCGACCATGACACCACGTCGTCTTGCCATGAGCGCGTTCGTCGCCGCGCTGTTCCTGCCCGCCGGCCTCTCCGCGCAGCGCGACCCGCGCGGCGCGGCGTCGCGCGCTCCCGCCGCCGTGTCGGACGCCACGAACTTCGTCGGCGCCGATCTCGTGTACGCACAGCCGCAGGGCGATTTCGCGCACTACGTGAACGCGGCCTTCGGCATCGCGGGGCACTACATCCACGCGTTCGACCCGCAGGGCGTCATCTCACTGCGCGCTGAACTCGGCTACCTCATCTACGGCTCACGCACGGCCCGGCAACCGCTCGGCGGCGGCGCGCTCGGACTCATCAACGTCGACGTCACGACGTCGAACAACATCCTCTTCGGCGGCATCGGGGCGCAGGTGATGGCGCCGACCGGCACGCTGCGCCCCTACGTGACGGGCACGCTCGGTTTCACGGACTTCTTCACGTCGTCGAGTGTGGCCGGCTCGCAGTCGGGCGCGCAGCCGTTCGCCGAGAGCCAGAACTACAGTGACGGCGGCTTCGCCACGTCGTGGGGTGGCGGGATCTACATCCCGTGGCAGGCCGGCAACTCGCCCGTCTCGATCGACATCGGCGTGCAGGCGCACAAGTCCGGTGACATCAAGTACCTCACCGAGCACAGCATCACCTTCTCCGGCACCAACAGCGCGCCCGTCATCACGCCGGTGCGCAGTGCGACCGACTTCCTCACCTACCGCCTCGGCGTCAGTCTGGCGATCCGGTAGCGCAGCGCCTGCGGGTTACGACAGAACCGCGGGCACCACCGGCGGCTGCATCACGGCGCGGGCACGCGCGATCGCCTCGTCGATGTCACCGACGCAGTTGTCCTCGCCGATCACGTCGAGGAGGTCGCTGTTGGTGAGTGCCACCATCGGCTGCGAGTGCACGCCCGAGAGGATGAGCGTCGTGCCGTCGCGCCTCCCCTTCGTGACGAGGTCGCGGATGAGCGCGATGCCGGTCGCGTCGAGCAATCCCACTTTCCGCATGCGAAGGATGAGCACTTTCGGCGGCCGTGCCATGCTCCCCATGGTCTCCTTGAACTTCTCCGCCGCGCCGAAGAAGAACGGACCGTCGATCTCGTAGATCTCGACCCCCTTGGGGATCGACCGACCGGCGATCGGCTGCCCGTCCTCGGTCTCGCGGTCCGTGAACATGTCGGTCACCGACGCCACCTGCGTGACCTCGGCCATCTTCCGCATGAACAGGAACGACGCCATCACCATCCCCACGCCGAGGGCCACGGTGAGGTCCACGAGCACGGTGAGGCCGAACGTCACGAGCAGCACCGCGACGTCGCTGCGCGGCGCCGTGAGCATCGCCCGGAAGGTGCGCCACTCGCTCATGTGATACGCGACCACCACGAGGATGCCCGCGAGCGTCGCCATCGGGATGAGCGCCGCCCACTTGCCCACGAACAGCGTGATGAGCAACAGCGTGATGGAGTGGATGACGCCCGCCACCGGCGTGCGGCCGCCGCTCTTGATGTTCGTCGCCGTGCGCGCGATGGCGCCCGTCGCGGGGATGCCGCCGAAGAGCGGCGTCACGACATTCGCCACGCCCTGCGCGACGAGTTCCATGTTCGAACGGTGCCGCGTGCCGATCATGCCGTCGGCGACGACGGCCGAGAGCAGCGACTCGATGCCGCCGAGCATCGCGATGGTGAACGCCGGCGCCACGAGCTGCGTGAGATCGTGCACCGAGATCGACGGCCAGTGCGGCATCGGGAACGACGCGTCGATGGCGCCGAAGCGGCTCCCGATCGTCTCGAGCGGCAGATGGAAGAGCTGCACCGCCACCGTCATCGCCACGAGGGCCACGAACGGCGACGGGATCTTGGTCGTGACGCGCGGGCCGTACACCACGATGAGGGTTGTCAGCAGTGCGACCGCCACGGCCCACGGATTCACCGACCCCGCGTGCTCGGCATACGCCCCGATCTTCTCGATGAACTCCGCCG
>CAIRBD010000203.1 GCA_903876745.1 uncultured Gemmatimonadota bacterium | reverse complement strand
CGAGTGGGGCGTGCCGGCCGGTGACGTCGCGGCGCGCAACGGCGCCGTGGTGCACGCGCCCACCAACCGTTCACTGCCGTTCGGCAAGCTCGTGGCCCGTGCGCGCGCGCTGCCCGTGCCGGCCAAACCGAAACTGAAGGACGAGTCGCAGTTCCGGTTCATCGGCAAGGACGTACACGGACTCGACCTGCACGACGTACTCACCGGCAAGGCGATCTTCGGCCAGGACGCGAAACTCCCGGGAATGAAGATCGCCGTCATCAAGCATCCCCCGGTGTACGGCGCCGCGGTCGCGACGCTCGACGCCTCGGGCGCGCTCAAGGTGAAGGGCGTGGAGCGCGTCATCCAGCTCGACACGACGCCCATCCCCTCGGGCTTTCAGCCGCTGGGCGGCGTGGCCGTGATCGCGACGAGCACCTGGGCGGCCCTCGAAGGGCGCCGCGCGCTGCGCATCACCTGGACGCCGAGCCCCAACGACACGCACGACTCGGTGGCGTACCGCACCGAACTCCAGAACTCGGCGCGCGCGCCGGGGCGCGTGGTGCGCACGCAGGGCGATGCCGCCTCGGCGATCGCCAAGGCGCCGAAGAAACTCGTGGCCGAGTATTACGCGCCGCACCTCGCGCAGGCGCCGATGGAGCCGCCCGCCGCCATCGCGCGCGTGACCGCCGACGGATGCGAGTGCTGGTCGTGCACGCAGAACCCGCAGGAAGTGCGCAACTCCGTCGCCGACGCGCTCAAGATCCCCAAGGAGAAGGTGATCGCGCACGTCACGATGCTGGGCGGAGGGTTCGGCCGCAAATCGAAACCGGATTATGTGGTGGAGGCGGCGCTGCTCTCGCGTGCCGTGGGCGCGCCGGTGAAGGTGGTGTGGACGCGCGAGGACGACATCCAGAACGGCTACCCGCACACGGTGGCGTTCCAGCACATCGAAGGGGCGCTCGACGCCAAGGGCAAGGTGACGGCGTGGCTGCACCGCGTCGCGTCACCGTCGATCAACACGACGTTCGCGCCGGGCGTCACCGACCTCAGCGACGGCGAGATGGCGCTCGGCATCCTCGACCTGCCGTACGACATCCCCAACGTGCAGGCGGAGTCGTGCAAGGCGGAGAGCCACACGCGCATCGGGTGGTTCCGCTCGGTGAGCAACGTGCCACACGCGTTCGCGGTGAGTTCGTTCGTGGACGAACTCGCGCATGCGGCGGGGAGGGATCCGCGTGACTTCCTGCTCTCGCTGCTCGGCCCCGACCGCATCATCGACATGACCAAGGTCGGCGGCGTGAAGCCGATCGACAATTACGACGACACGTGGGAGAACCACCCGCTCGACATCGCGCGGTATCGCAAGGTGCTCGAGTTGGTGACCAAGGAAGCCGGCTGGGGGAAGAAACTCCCCGCGGGCGAGGGACTGGGGCTCGCCGTGCACCGCAGTTTCCTGACGTACGTCGCCGTGGTCGTGCACGCGAAGGTCGGCCCGCGCGGCGTGATCTCGCTGCCGCGCGTGGACATCGCGATGGACTGCGGGTTCATGGTGCACCCCGAACGCGTGCGGTCGCAGGCCGAGGGCGCGGTGATCATGGGGCTCAGCAACGCGATGACGAGCGAACTCTCGTACGCCAAGGGGCGCACCGTGCAGTCGAATCTCAACGACTACAAGGTGCTGCGCATGAACGCCGCCCCGCGCGCGCTGCACGTGCATCTCGCACCGAGCGGCGGATTGCCCGGCGGCGTGGGCGAGCCCGGCGTGCCGCCGGTGGCGCCGGCGCTCGCGAACGCGATCTTCGCGGCGACGGGGAAGCGCATCCGGTCGCTGCCGATCGGCAGCCAGCTGGCCGGCGCCTGACCATTCCGGGCGCCGACGCGCGAGACGAGGACACGCCGTGAACGGACCGAACCCTGCGGACGCGCATCCCCTCAAGGGATTCGCGCAGGTGTGCTACATCAAGAACACGGTGACGAACCCCAACATCGTCATCGGCGACTACACGTACTACGACGACCCCGACGACTCCGAGGGGTTCGAGCGCAACGTGCTGTATCACTTCCCGTTCATCGGCGACAAGCTGATCATCGGGAAGTTCTGCGCGATCGCGCGCGGCGTGAAGTTCATCATGAACGGCGCCAACCACGCGATGGGCGGATTCTCGACCTATCCCTTCTTCATCTTCGGCGACGGCTGGGAGCGCGCGGCGCCGAAACCGGGCGACCTGCCGTACAAGGGCGATACGGTGGTCGGCAACGACGTGTGGATCGGCTACGATGCGCTCATCATGCCCGGTGTCACCATCGGCGACGGCGCGATCATCTCGTCGCGGTCGGTGGTGGTGGGCGACGTGGCGCCGTACACGATCGTCGGCGGCAATCCCGCCAGGCCGATCAAAGAGCGGTTCGCGCCGGAGACGGTCGTGACGCTCCAGCGCATCGCGTGGTGGGACTGGCCGGCGGAGAAGATCTCGCGGCACGTCGAGAAGATCGTCGCGGCCGACATCGACGCGCTGGTCACGTGCGAGTGATGCGCGGGGGACTTCGACTCGCGGCCTGCGCGATGCTCGTCGCCGCGCCCGCAGGCGCGCAGGCGACGCTCACGGCGGGCGCACTCACCGTGGTGCTCGACGCACGCGGCACGGTGACGTCGCTGCGCAATACGGTGACGGGTCGCGACTATCGCGCGCCCGACCAGCCGGCGCCGCTGCTGACACTCGTGAGCGGTGGCGTTCGTGTGCCGCCCTCCGCGCTCGCGCTCTCCTCGCCGCGCGCGGGCAAGCTGCTCACGCTCGACTACGGCGAGACCGGCGTGCGCGTCGCCATCCGCGTGCGTGAGAGCGCGACGCACGTCACGTTCGAGCTCGTGAGCGCGGCACCCGCGAACAAGATCGACGCCGTCATCTGGGGTCCCTACCCCACTGTCATCTCCAAGACCGTCGGCGAAGTGATCGGCGTGGTGCGCGACGGCGAGACGGCCATCGGCCTGCAGGTGCTCAATCCCAAGACGCTCGGCGGCGCCCTTCCCAACGATGAAGGCAGCACGTGGGCGCGCGGCCTCGCCGCCACCGCGTACCCGTGGGGCAGCACGATGCAGGCGTACGCCATCAACCGCGATCGCGAGCGCACGGTGGACGCGTGGGGTGGCACCTACAAGAAGATGCCGGTGGCGGCCGTCGCCGGAGAGACCGTTGTCGGCAGCGCCATCGCGCTGTTCACGTGCGCGGAACCGGCCACGCTCGACGTGCTCGAGAAGATCGAACTCGCCGAGCATCTGCCGCATCCCACGGTGGATGGGGTGTGGTTCAAGCGGTCGCCGCTCTTCGAACGGTCCTACCTGATCTCTACGTTCGGCGAGCGCGACATCGACGAGATGATCGGCTACACCAAACGCGCGGGACTCTTCTCTCTCTACCACGAAGGGCCGTTCAAGAGCTGGGGACACTTCGTGCTCGAGGCGGAGCAGTTCCCGAACGGGCGCGCGGGTCTGAAGACCATCGTGAACAAAGCGCACGCCGCCGGCCTGCACCTCGGCGTGCATACGCTCTCGAACTTCATCAATACGAACGATCTCTACGTCACACCGGCGCCGGACAGCCGGCTGAGCGTGCGCGGACGGTCGGAGCTCGTGATCGCGATCAGCGAGACGCAGCACGAGATCGAGGTGCGCGCACCGGCGGCGTTCAAAGACGGCAAGAACGACAACCTGCGCACGGTGCGGATCGGCTCGGAGCTCATCACGTTCCGTGACGTCACCCTGTTCCCGCCGTACCTGCTCCTCGACGCGCAGCGCGGCGCCTTCGGCACGACCGCCGCGCCGCACCGCGCAGGAACGCCGGTCGACAAGCTGTTCGACCACGGCTACAAAGTGTTCTTCCCCGACTTCGCGATGCAGCGCGAGGTAGCGCGCAATCTCGCCGAGTTCCTCAACGAGACGGGCGTGGACCACATCGACTTCGACGGCTACGAGGGGGAACTGGCATCCGGTCAGGGCGACTACGCTGTGCAGTTGTTCGCCGACGACGTGCTGAAGCAGACGAATCACGACCTCATCAACGGCACCAGCATCAGCAAGTCGTACTACTGGCACATCGGCTCCTACTACAACTGGGGCGAGCCGTGGTACGGCGGCTTCAAGGAGTCGATGCAGCAGTACCGCATCGACAATCAGGCGCTCTTCGACCGCAACTACATGCCGCACATGCTCGGCTGGTATCTCCTCACGGAGACCACCACGATGGCCGATATGGAGTGGATGCTCGCGCGCGCAGCCGGCTATGGCGCCGGCTTCGCGATGGTGGCGCGGCCCAAGGCGCTGCGCACCAATCCGCAGGCCGGCGCGCTGCTCGACGCCATCCGCGAGTGGGAAACCGCCCGTACGCAGCATGCATTCACCGCGGAGCAGCAGGCGCGCCTCAGGGATCCGAAGCGTGAGTTCCACCTCGAGACAGCGGGCGGCGGGCGATGGCTGCTGCATGAGGGCGCGAGCCGCGTCGACACCGTAACAGTCGTTCATCACCAATAGGAGTTCCCGTGCGTCGCATCCTGCTCGCATCGATCGTCCTCGCCGGCCTCGCGTGCCGCCACGAGACGAAAGCGCCGTCGTATCTGTTCGTCTGGGCGGGGGATTCCACCGAGAAGACGAGCGACTTCCTCGCCGTGATCGACGCCGACCCGTCGTCACCGGCGTACGCCACCGTCGTCACGTCGCTCCCGACGGGCGTCGCGGGAACGCACCCGCATCACACCGAAGCGGAGATGCCGAGCGACGGCCACCTGCTCGCGAACGGTTTCCACGCCGGGCGCACCTGGCTGTTCGACCTCACCGACGCGCGCCGGCCGAAGATCCTCGCGTCGTTCGGCGCCCTCGCGGGATACAGCAATCCCCACACCTTCCTGCGACTGCCGAACGGCAACGTCCTCGCCACGTTCCAGTACAAGGAAGACGCCAACGCGCCGGCGCCGATGCACGGCGCCGGTACGATGCCGATGGCGATGCCTGCGGTGGCGCACACCACGGGCGGACTCGTGGAGATGGACGAGCGCGGCACGGTCATCCGCAGCGGCAGTGCCGTCGACGGCACGATCGCCGACAAACGAATCTTTCCGTACAGCGTGATCGAGATCCCGGGAATGGACCGTGCCGTCTCCACGACCACCGACATGGACGAGGCTGACACCGTCGCCACGTCCGAGTGGGTGCAGTTCTGGAAGCGGTCCGACCTGACGCTGCGCAAGAGCATCGCGCTCCCGCCCGGCCCCCGAGGCGATGAACAGAAGCACACCGGCGAACCGCACCTGCTCCCCGATGGCAAGAGCGTGTACATCCACACCTTCAACTGCGGCCTGTACCTCGTGCGCGGCATCGACGGCGCGGCGCCGACGGCGACCTTCGTGAAGGGATTCCCGGGCAAGGACTGCGGCGTCCCCATCCTCACGGGTCATTGGTGGCTCCAGCCGGTACCGGCGTCACACGCACTCGTCGCCGTGGACATCGCCGACCCCGAACATCCGCGCGATGTGTCGTCCGTGACGCTCGCCGACGAAGAGCCGCACTGGATCGCGCTCGACCCCACGGGCCGGCGCGTGGTCCTCAACTCCGGCGGCTACGCGAAGAGCAACCGACTATACGTGATCGACTTCGACCCGGCCACCGGCACGCTGACACTCGACGAGAAGTTCCGCGACGCGGGCAGCTCACGCGCCGGCGTCAGCATGAGCGCGCGCGCCTGGCCGCACGGGTTCACCGGTACGGCGATGCCGCACGGGACGGTGTTCTCGCGCTGACGTCGCGGAGGGTCGCCATATTTCGGGGAGTGGCACAACGACCGCGCTCAACACGGATCCCCACGTGATCGCCGACACGCTCGTCAACGCACCGCTCTATGCCGGTCTCCATCCGGCCTTCGCCCATGCCTTCGCGTGGCTCGCGGCGTTCGACCCCGCCACGCCCGACGGCAACCACCCCATCGGCCACGGGTGCGAGGCCCGCGTGATGAGCTACCGCACGGCGGGCGCTGACACCAAACGGTGGGAATCGCACCGTCGGTACATCGACATCCAGTACGTAGTGAGCGGCCGCGAACGGATGGATGTGGCGCACATCTCGTCGCTCGCCGGCGCGACGCCGTACGACGACGCGAACGATGTGCTCTTCTACGAAGGCGCGCCGGCTGGGGCGACGGCGGCGCTCGTCGAGGCGGGGGCCTTCACGGTCTTCTTTCCGCACGACGGGCACCGTCCATCCATCGTGATCGACGCGCCCACTGACGTCCGAAAGGTCGTGATCAAAGTGCCTGTGCTGGCATGACCGCCACCTCGCGCCTCTTCACGCCGTTCCGCGTGGGCAATCTCGAGCTCGCGAATCGCATCGTCATCGCGCCGATGTGCCAGTACTCCGCGGTCGATGGCTGCATTACCGACTGGCACGTGATCCACCTCGGTCAGCTCGCGCTCTCGGGCGCCGCGCTGCTCACTATCGAGGCGACCGCCGTCACGCCCGAAGGACGCATCACGTACGGCGACGTGGGACTGTACGACGACGCCTCCGAGCACGCGATGGCTCGTACGCTCGAGAGCGTGCGCCGATGGTCCGGCATGCCCATCGCCATCCAGCTCGCGCACGCCGGACGCAAGGCGTCGTGCGACGTGCCGTGGAAGGGCGCCGCGCAGATCGCCGCGGATCACGTGAACGGCTGGCAGACGGAAGCGCCGTCCGCCGTGCCGTTCGCGGAGAGCGAGCCCGCGCCGGTCGCGCTCGACCTCGCGGGGCTCGCGCGAGTGCGCGACGCGTTCGCCGATGCCGCGCGCCGCGCCGCGCGCCTGGGCATCGACGCCGTGCAGATCCACGGCGCGCACGGCTACCTGCTG
>CAIRBD010000202.1 GCA_903876745.1 uncultured Gemmatimonadota bacterium | reverse complement strand
CTTCTTCTCGATCGACGTCCCCATGTTGTAGCGCAGGCCGAGCGCCCATGCGCTCGAGAAGCCGTCCCCGTTCACGAGGAAGTCGCTGTTCCCCTGCGTGGGCATCACCGTGTACTCGACGAACGGCGCGAAACGCCCCACCGTGAGCAGCATGCCGAACTGCCCGAACGCCCGTCCCGCCGACCGCGCGCGGTTGATGCGCTTGTCGATCGAGTCCTTGGCCGCCGCCGTCGCGTAATACGTGCCGACCGGCGATCCGTCGCGGATGAAGTTCACCGCGTAGCCCACGCCGAAGTACGGCCGCAGGAGTTTCACCGGTGGCGTGAAGAACATCGCGTTCAGCCCCACGCGCCGCATGTCGCTGATGTTCACCGTGCGCGGGGCGCCCGTCGGGAAGTCGGTGATCGTCGACGTCGCGTCGAAGTACGACTGCTCCGCGAACACGTGCAGCGCCATGTTCGTGCGCGTGATCATCCAGTCGGCGCCGATCGTCGGCGCGATGGTGCGCGCCACCGATGTCGGGAATGACAGCTGCCCCCCGTACACACCCCAGTACCAGGCGTCCTGGAACGGATAGGTGCCCGTCTGCGCCTGCAGAGGGCGCGCGAGTGCCGCTGCGGCGACGGCGGCAAGGACGGAAGCACGGAACAGACGCATAGGCTGCACCTCGATGGAGAAGACCGGATGCCGAAACGGAGCGACCGGCCGGCCCGACAGGCCGCCCGGAGGCTCACTTCTCAGACGAAGGCGAGCCCCCGGAGGTCACGACCGGCTATGACACGATCCCCACACGGCCCGCGACCGACCGGATGGCCCGTACCGCGAACTCGAGGTCCGTGCGCGTATGCGCCGCCGAGACCTGGCAGCGCAGGCGCGCCGTCCCCTGCGGCACCACCGGGAACCCGAACCCGGTCACGAAGATCCCCTCGTCGAGCAGCATCTCGCTCATCCGGATCGCCACGGCCGTCTCGCCGACGATGATCGGCACGATCGGCGTGTCCCCCTCGAGCGGCTTGAGCCCGGCCTCGACGAGCGCGCTCCGGAAGAACCGCGCGTTCTCGTGGAGCGCCGTCACCCGCTCGGGGTGCGCTTCGATGAAACGCACCGCCGCGAGTGCGCTCGCCGCCACCGTCGGCGGCAGCGCGTTGGAAAACAGTTGCGGCCGCGAGCGCTGCGTGAGCATGTCGCACAACGCCGCCGGCCCGGCCACGAATCCGCCCGCCGCGCCCCCCACGGCCTTCCCGAGCGTGCTCGTGATCACGTCCACCTCACCGAGCACCCCGAAATGCTCCGCCGTGCCGCGCCCCGTGGCGCCCAGCACGCCCGTGGCGTGCGAGTCATCCATGATCAGCACGGCATCGTGGTCGCGCGCGATCTGCAACAGCTCGGGGAGCTTGGCGATGCTTCCCTCCATCGAGAACACGCCGTCCGTCCAGATGAGCCGCCGCTTGGCGCCGGCGTTCGCGCGCAGCCTCTCCACGAGTTCGTCGAGCTCCCCGTGCTTGTACACCGCCGTCGTGCACTTCGTGATCGACTTGGCGAGCCGGATGGAGTCGATGATCGAGGCATGGTTGAGCGCGTCGCTCACCACGAAATCGCCCTCTTCCACCACGGTCGCCGTGAGCCCCTCGTTGGCATTCCATGCCGAGACGTAGCTCATCGACGCATCCGTGCCGACGAACCGCGCCAGCGCCTGCTCCAGTTCGCGGTGCACCGTGAACGTGCCGCAGATGAAGCGCACGCTCCCGGTGCCGGCGCCGTACTTCCGGATACCGGCGATCCCCGCCTCCATCACCGACGGCTCGTCGCACAGCCCCAGATAGTTGTTCGACGAGAGGATCAGCACCTCGCCGCGCCCCTCCATCGTCACCCGGGCGCTCTGCGGGGATTCGAGGTAGTTGAGCGTCTTGTAGACGCGGTCCTGCTTGAGTTGCGCGACCTTGCCTTCGAGATCGGCGACGAACTTCGAGTTCAGAGACATCAGTGGAGTACGGGTTGACGGTTAACCGTTGACGGTTAACGGTAAACCGTTAACCCGCCGTTGCAGTCAGGCAATCTCGAAGACGACTTTCCCAGCTTCCCCCGCCTTGATCACCCGGATCGCCTCCGCATGATCCTCCAGCGGGAACCGGTGCGTGATCACGGGCTTGGGGTCGAACTGCCCGCTGCGCAGGAACTGCGTCATCTGGATCCACGTCTCGTACATGCGCCGGCCCACGACGCCGTACACCGTGATCCCCTTGAAGATGATCTCGGTCGCGAGGTCCACATCGAGCGGCTTGCTCGGGATGCCGAGCATCTGCACGCGGCCGCCCACCCGCACGAGCTTGAACGCCTGGTGGATGGCCGCCGGCACACCGCTCATCTCGAGCACCACGTCCACGCCGAGGCCGTCCGTCGCCGCGGCCACCGCGGCGGCGGCATCCTGCGGCTGCACCGCATCGTGCGCGCCCATCGCCTTGGCGAGCGCGAGGCGCGTGGGGTTCACGTCGCTCGCGATCACGCGGCTCGCCCCCGCGGCGTGGCAGATCCCCACGGCGAAGATGCCGATCGGGCCGCAGCCGGTGATCAACACCGTCTTCCCCGGCAGCTCCGTGTCGTGCAGCGCCGTATGGAACGCGTTCCCCATCGGATCGTGGATGCCGCCGATCTCGAACGTGACGTCGTCGTCGAGGTGCCACACGTTCGTCGCCGGCATCGCGATGTACTCGGCGAAACAGCCGTCGCGGTCCACGCCGATGATCCGGGTGTTCGGGCACACGTGGCCATTCCCCGTGCGGCACAGATGACAGCGTCCGCAGACGATGTGTCCCTCGGCCGTCACGCGGTCGCCCACCTTCACGTCGGTCACCAGCGTGCCCACCTCGGCCACCTCGCCGGCGAACTCGTGCCCCACCGTGAACGGCGGACGACAGCGCCCCTGGGCCCACGCGTCCCACTCGTGGATGTGGACGTCGGTGCCGCACACGCCGGCACGGTGGACTCTGATGAGCACTTCATCGCCGCGGACCGTGGGGACGGGAACGTCCTTCAGCACGAATCCGGTGGCAGCGGTTTCTTTTACGAGAGCTTTCATGTCGTTAAACGTCGCGGGTGGCGGGGACGCGCGAAAGTGGAGGAAACCCTCGCACCCGTCCGCGGCGTTGTGTAAGGGTCACGGCGCGTTCGAGCGCGCCGCCCACACTGTAACGAGGAAGCCGTCGATGTCGTTGTCGCCCGCCCGCGCTGCACGTGTCCTCGCCGCCGTCGCCCTCGTCGCCCTGAGCGCGGCGTGCGTCAATCTGCGACCGCTCTCCCCCGCCTCGGCGTCCACCCTGTACGCACGGCTCGGCGGCTACGACGCGCTCGCCGCCGTCACGGATGACTTCCTCAGCCGTGCCCTCCCCGATCCGCGTGTCGCCCCGTTTTTCAAGGGACTCGAGCCGCGCGATCTCCAGCGCGTACGCCAGCACCTCGTGGACCAACTCTGCAACGTCACCGGCGGCCCCTGCCTGTACCCCGGCAAGGACATGAAGACGGCGCACGAGCAACTCGAGATCACCACCGACGTCTGGAACGCGTTCACCGGGCACCTCAACGAGACGATGACGCATTTCCGGGTGCCCGAACGCGAGCACAACGAGCTCGTTGCGATCATCGGGTCGCTCAAACCGTCGATCGTGAATCACTGATCGCGCGCAACGGTGGCGGGAACGCGAACGGCGCGCCAAGTCGATGGCGCGCCGTTCGTGCTTCCGGACCCGCGGATTTACGGCTTCTTCGTCGGCGGAGTCGTGGTCGGCGCGGTGCCGGTGGCCGCGCCCTTCTTCTTCGGCGGCAACTCGGCCCGAAGCGCCTTGCGTTTCGCCTCGTCGGCCTTGATCTCCGCCGTCATCGCCTTTCGCTTGGCCGTGTCGCCGGACGCGACGGCCGCCTTGCGCTGGGCCCGCGCCTGCTTCGCGTCGGCGGTGACGGCGCGGATGCTGTCACGGACGGGATTCGCCTTCTTCGTTGTCTTCTGGGCGGACGCCGCGCTCGCGGTGACGGCGATGAGGACCGCGGCACACAGCAGGGAAGAGAACTTCACGTGATTCGCTCCGGGAACGGGGGACTTGCTCGCGTCACGCGGCGTCGCGGACGGAGTCGATATCTGACGACCGGAGACCTCCGTTCGTTAGCGAACGACCCTTTCGTTCCGCAGCTCATCGCACGTATATTCGCTTCGAATCGTCGTTCCGCCGCCGCGTGCCCCCCCACCAGCGGCATTCCACGACCGAGCTTCGCGACTCGGTCGGCCATCGACTCCACGTGGCGTTTCGCCCGGAGCGATCGACCGAATGACAGACCGTCGTGAATTCCTGAAGTACGCCGGCAGCGCCGGCGCCGCGGCCGCGATGCTTGCCGCGCTCCCGGGCGGCCTCCGCGCCTCGCCCTCCGCCGACGCGCGCACCATCGAGCGCTTCGAGGGCGGTACCGCGAAGGAACTGATGATGGACGCCCTCAACGCCGCCAAGCTCGCCGGTGCGTTCTGGGCCGACGTCCGCATCGGGCGCTTCCGGCAGAACTTCGTCGTCACGCGCGAGCAGCAGATCATCAACGTCGTCGACACCGACACCATCGGATGCGGTGTGCGCGTGCTCGTGGACGGCTGCTGGGGCTTCGCCGCCACGCGCAATCTCACCAAGGATGCGGTCACCGCCGCCGCGCGCGAGGCCGCGAGCATCGCCAAGGCCGATCGCGTGGCGCGCGACCGCCCCGTGGAACTCGCGCCCGCGCCCGCGCATCCGAACGCCACGTGGAAGAGCGCGTGCAAGACCGATCCGTTCGAGGTGCCCCTCGAACAGAAGGTCGACCTGCTGCTCACGGCCAACGCCGAAGCGCTCAAGGTCGCCACGGTGAAGTACGTGAACTCGATCCTCTTCTTCGTGAAGCAGGATCGCAACTACGCCAACACCGACGGGTCCGTCATCGAGCAGACGCTCGTGCGCAGCTGGCCGCTCTTCACCGCCACCGCCGTCTCCGCCGACTTCACCGACTTCCAGAACCGGCAGGCGGCGGAGGCCGCCCCCATGGGACGCGGCTGGGAATACATCCTCGGCTGCGACCTCGCCGGCAACGCCCGCAAATGGGGCGAAGAGGCCGCGCAGAAACTCACCGCCAAGCCCGTGGACGTGGGTCGCTACGACCTCGTCCTGCATCCGTCGAACCTCTGGCTCACGATCCACGAGTCCATCGGCCACCCGCTCGAGCTCGACCGCGCGCTCGGCTACGAAGCCAACTACGCCGGCACGAGTTTCGTCGCGCCACCCGAGGAGAAACTCGGCAAGCTCCGCTACGGCCCGTCCCTCATGAACATCCAGGGCGACCGCTCGCAGGAAGGCGCGCTCTCCACCATCGGCTACGATGACGACGGCGTGCAGCCCGACGACTTCCTCATCATCAAGGAAGGCGTCGTCAACGACTACCAGACCACGCGCGAGCAGGCGCCCTGGCTCAAGTGGTGGTACGACGCGCAGGGACGTCCCACGCGTTCCCACGGCTGCGCCTACGCCGACAGCTGGTCGAGCGTCTCGTTCCAGCGCATGCCCAACGTGTCGCTGCAGCCGGGTAAAAAGAAAATCACGCCGGACGAAATGGTTAAGGACGTCAAGAAGGGCATCTACATCGTCGGCGACGGCTCGTTCTCGATCGACCAGCAGCGCTACAACTTCCAGTTCGGCGGCCAGCTGT
>CAIRBD010000201.1 GCA_903876745.1 uncultured Gemmatimonadota bacterium | reverse complement strand
TCGAGCTCGCGGCGACGCTGCGCGACACGCGCGCCGCCGTGGGGCAGGATGTGCGCGCCGCGTGGACTGCGGCCGACGCGGCGCTGCGGCAGGCCGTGTTCATCCGCGATCAGCTCCTGCCGGCTACGCGCGAAGCCCATCGCGTGGCCACGGTGAGCTACGATCTCGGCGGCCTCTCGGCGCTCGATGTGCTCGACGCCCGCCGCGCCCTCCTCGACGCCCAACGGCAGTACGCCGACGCCCTTGCCGCTGCCAACTCGGCGCGGTCCGACCTCGAGCGCGCGGCCGGTGCGCCGCTCGCTTCGCTTTCCGGAGTGCCCCGTGAATAAGTCCGTCCTCGCGCGCGCGGCCGTCGCCGCGCCGTTCCTCATCGCGCTCGGCGCGGTTGCCTGCGGCAAACCCGCGCCGGCCGACACCGCGGCCGCGAAGCCGGCGTCGGCCAAGCTCGTTTCACTCAATGCCGAGCAGCGGAAGCGGATCACGGTCGAGACCGCCGCCGTGACGGCGTTCCGGCCCGTACTCGAAGTCACCGGCACGGTCGCGTTCAACGGCGACCGGTCCACGCAGGTGCTCTCACCCATCTCGGGACCGGTCGCGCGCCTCATCGCGCCGCTCGGGGCGCAGGTGACGCCCGGGCAGCTGCTGGCGACCGTGAACTCCCCCGACTTCGCGACGGCCGTGGCCGCGCTCCGAAAGTCGGAGGCCGACGCGGCGAACAAGGCGCGCATCGCCGCGCGCGCCGAAGCGCTGTTCCAGAACGACGCGCTATCCCGCGCCGATCTCGAACAGGCGCGCACAGACTTGGCGTCGGCCACCGCCGACCGCGAGGCGGCCATCCTCACGCTCCGTTCGCTCGGCGTGGAAGACGCCACGATCACGGCGCTGCGCGAGGGCAAGCAGACCACGCCGGTCGAAGCCGCGATCCGCGCGCCCATCGCGGGAACCGTGGTGGAACGGCTGATCAACCCGGGGCAGTTGCTGCAGGCGGGGACCACGGTGACGTTCACCGTCGCCGACCTCTCGTCGATGTGGGTGCTGGCGAGCGTCTACAGCGGCGACGTCGCCCTGGTACGCGCGGGAGAGCGCGTGGACGTCTTGATCGACGGCACGGCGAAGCCGGTGAACGCGCACGTGGACTATGTGGCGCCCATCGTCGACCCGGGAACGAAAGCCACCTCGGTGCGCGTGGTCGCGGAGAATCCGGGGCAGCTGCTCAGGCGCGACCTGTTCGTGCAGCTGCGCATCCATTCGTCGGCCGAACGGCGCGGCATCCTGATCTCGTCGTCGGCGGTGCTGCGCGACGACGACAATCTGCCTTTCGTCTTCATCGCCGCCGCCGACGGCTCGTTCGCGCGCCGGCGGGTGACGCTCGGCGCGCACGCCGACCTGCGGTACGAGATCACGAGTGGACTCTCGGCCGGCGATCAGGTCGTCGCCAACGGCGCGCTGTTCATCCAGTTCGCGGAGAGCCAGTGACCGCTCCGCCGACGCCGACGGACGGGAACACGCACCACGGTCCGCCCTCCGTGGCGAACCGCATCGTGCGGGCCGCCCTCAACCAGCCGTTCCTCGTCGTGATCTTCGCGCTCACACTCGTGGGCGTGGGTATCTGGTCGTTCACGCGCCTGCCCGTGGACGCGTATCCCGACCTCTCGCCGCCGATGGTCGAGATCTCCACGCAGTGGCCCGGCCACGCCGCCGAAGAGGTGGAACAGCTGGTGACGGTGCCCGTCGAGCGCGAGATGAACGGGGTGGAGCACGTGAAGGTCGTGCGCTCGATCTCGCTCTACGGGCTCTCCGACGTGCGCATCACGTTCACCGACGGCACGGACCCGTACTTCGCGCGGCAGCGGGTGCTCGAGCATCTCCCCGACGTGACGCTCCCCAGCGGCGTGGCCGCGGGCCTTTCCCCGCTCTTCGCCCCGTCGGGGCTCGTGTACCGCTACACCGTCGAGAGTCCCGACCGCAGCGTGATGGAGCTGAAGGTCATCAACGACTGGATCCTGTCCAAGGCGTACAAGAGCGTCCCCGGGGTGGCCGACCTCGCCAGTCTCGGCGGGCAGACGATGCAGTATCAGGTGCTCGTCGATCCGACGAAACTCGCCGGGGCCGGGCTCAGCATCGATGACATCTCCACCGCACTCGGCGCGAACAACGCCAATGCCGGCGGCGGCTTCTATTCCGAGGGCGGCCAGTTCTACTACGTGCGCGGTCTCGCACGCGTGCAGACGCTCGGCGACATCGGCAATGTGGTGATCGCAAACAAGGGCGGCATCCCCGTGCTCGTGAAGGACGTCGCCAGCGTGGAGATCGGCTACGCGCCGCGCCTCGGCATGTTCGGCTTCAATGACCGGGACGACGCCGTCGAAGGGATCGTGCTGATGCGGAAGGGGGAGCAGGCGCAGACGGTGCTGCAGCGCGTGGAGGCGAAGACGCGCGAGCTCAACGACTCGATCCTGCCCAAGGACGTGAAGGTGCACGCGTACTACGACCGCAGCGACCTCATCTCGCTCACGACGCACACGGTGGAGGACAACCTCCTGCGCGGCATCCTGCTCGTAGTGGTCGTGCTGATCTTCTTCCTGTTCAACTTCCGGTCGGGGCTCATCGTCGCCGCCACGGTGCCGCTGGCGCTGCTCTTCGCCTTCATCTGCCTCGACCTCAAGAACATCCCCGCCAACCTGCTCTCCATCGGAGCCATCGATTTCGGCATCCTCGTGGACGGCGCGGTGGTGATGGTGGAGAACATCTACCGGCAGCTCGCCGAGCGGCACGGCACGACCTTCTCCATCAAGCAGGTCGTGATCGAGGCCGCCGCGGAAGTGGACCGGCCGATCGTGTACGCCGTCGCCGTGATCGTCGCGGGCTTCCTCCCCATCTACGTGCTCGCGGGTCCGTCCGGGCGTCTGTTCAATCCGATGGCCGACACGACGATCTTCGCGCTCGTCGGCGCCCTGATCCTCACGCTCACGGTGATCCCGGTGCTGTGCGTGTGGGTCTTCCGGAACGGGGTGGAGGAACGCCGCAACGCCGCGTTCGAGTGGCTCCGCGCCAAGTACGAATGGTCGCTGGACTGGTCGCTGGCGCGGCCGAACACGGTGCTCGGCCTCAGCGTCCTGGGGCTCGTGGCGTCGCTCGCCATCGCGTGGAACATCGGCGCCGAGTTCATGCCGACGCTCGACGAAGGGGCGCTCTGGGTGCGCGCGACGATGCCGTACACGATCTCGCTCGAGGAATCGGCCAAGCTCGCGCCGCAGGTGCGCGCCATCCTGCGCTCGTTCCCCGAGGTCACCGACGTCTCGTCGGAACACGGACGCGACGACGCCGCGACCGACCCGACGGGCTTCTATAACGCGGAGTTCTACGTCGGCCTCAAGCCGTACAGCGCGTGGCACGGCGCGTTCAAGAACAAGAAGGAACTCATCGACGCCATCGACAAGAAGCTCGCCGCATTCCCGGGCGTGATCTTCAACTTCTCGCAGCCCGCCAACGACGCCGTGCAGGAAGCGGAGACCGGGCTCAAAAGCTCGCTCGATGTGAAGGTGTTCGGCAACGACCTCACGACCCTGCAGGCGAAGGGCCTCGAGGTGAAGCACACCATCGAGAAAGTGCCCGGCATCGCGCACGTGACGCTCGTGCAGGAACTCGGTCAGCCATCGCTCACGCTCACCCTCGACCGCGCGCGGCTCGCGCGCTACGGGCTGAGCGCCGCGACGATCAACGGATTGATCGAGGCGGCGATCGGCGGCAGCGCCGTGTCCACGGTCGTGCAGGGGGAGCAGACGTTCGACCTGGTCGTCCGGCTCCAGCCGAAGTTCCGGGAGACACCGGAGGCGATCGGCAACATCCTCGTCGCCACCCCGTCGGGAAGTCAGATCCCGCTGCGGGAGGTCGCGAAGATCCAGGTGAGCACGGGTGCCGCGCTCATCTACCGGCAGAACAACTCGCGCTACATCGGCGTGCAGTATTCGGTCGAGGGGCGCGATCTCGCGAGCGCCGTGAAGGAAGCGCAGAACGCGATCACGAAGCAGGTGAAGTTCGCCACCGGCTACCGTGCCGTGTTCGGCGGCGAGTTCGAGGAGTACAACCAGTCGCGGTCTCAGCTGCAGATCGTGCTGCCCGCCACGATCGCGCTGATCTTCCTGTTGCTGTTCTTCCTCTACCACAACTTCAAGTTCCCCATCATCACCGTTGTGGGCGTGGTGCTCTCGGCACCGCTGGGCGGCCTCGCCGCGCTGGCGCTCACGGGCACGCCGTTCTCGGTGAGCTCGGGGATCGGTTTCCTCGCCCTCTTCGGCGTCTCGGTGCAGACGGCGGTGGTCTACATCTCGTACGCGAACGAGCTGCGGCTCGACGGGCACAGCGTGGTGGACGCGACCCGCGAAGCCGCATTGCGCCGCCTGCGTCCCATCATGATGACGGCGCTCGTCGCCGCCTTCGGCCTGCTCCCCGCGGCGTTCGCGAGCGGCGTGGGCGCCGATTCACAGCGGCCGTTCGCGCTGGTGATCGTGGGCGGGATGATCTCGCGGCTGGTCATCAGCGTGCTGCTGATGCCGGTGCTGTATCAGATGACGGCGAGGGTCGGAGACCATCTGG
>CAIRBD010000200.1 GCA_903876745.1 uncultured Gemmatimonadota bacterium | reverse complement strand
GCCGACGGTACGCTCGTGGCGCAGGAGCGCAGCTTCGATCCGCTCTCCGGGTTCCTGACCGTGGAGTCGGTGTGGCGCGGCAAGGCCGTGCACGAGGAGCGCACGCACCGCATCCGGCTCTATACGCCCACGCAGCTCGCCGACCTGATGCGCGACGCGGGGTTGATCGTCGAGCAGGCGTTCGACGCGTTCAGCGCGCGCGCCGTGCATCGCCGGTCGAGCGAGATGTTGCTCGTCGCCCGCAAGGACGGCTAGCAGCCGATCGTGGTCGTTCTCTGCTACTCGACCACGTACACGAGCTCTTTGCTCGCCGGGTGCGTGGAGCAGAAGCCGCCGAAGGTGCCGGCGTAGGCGATCACGAAATCGCGTGTCTCGCCCGGCCCCACCTCGAACAGCCCCAGCACGTGGCGCACCGAGTCGGCGTTCGAGATGCGGATGACGGTGTGGCTCCCCACTTGGTGCACCTGGATGGTCTCCGGGAGCGCCGTCTTCGACCACAGCGTCTTCACGAACGCGTGCCCCCCCCGCTCCACAGTGATCTGCAGGGCGGGGCGGTCGGAGAGGTACCAGACCAATGCCCCGACCGCCATGAGGAGCGCCGCGATCGCGGCTCTACGGGGCACGGACCGTAGCGGTCACGTGCACGACGCGGCCGTCCTTGAATGTGAGATCGACCGGGAGCGAATCGCCGATGACGAGTTTGCGTTTCAGCCCCGACACCATGAGATGCTTCGCGCCCTGCTTCAGCGTGAGCGAGTCGCCCGGGGCGATGGCCTGGGCGGAATCGAGCGGCATCATGTGGATCATCCCCGACATCGCCATCGTCTCGTGCAGCGAAACGGATTCCGCCACGGACGAGGATTCACTCGTGAGGAGGGCGGTCGTGGAGTCGTGGTTCACGATCCGCAGGTATACCGCGGTGGTGCCGGCGCTGTCGGCCGGGCGCGCCCACGCGTCGCGCCCCTCGAGGGAGGGGCCGGTCTTCTGGGTGGAACAAGCAAGGAGCCCGACGGCGGGCAACCAAAGTAGGATCGAGCGCATCAGAACAACTTCCTCAAATCGGCGGCAACGTCCTGCCACCGTGTTTCTGGTGGGTAAAGAGCCTGCAATCGTCCCGCGCGATTCACTAGAAAGGCATGGGCAGGGTGCGCCACGCCATAGCTGTCCGCGGACCGGCCCGGGGAGTTGCTGACCTCCTTGTACGACGTCACGCCCCAGGCTTTCTGGATGACGTCGAGCTCCGGACGCGCCGGAGCCAGTCCTACGAAACTGGAGTCGAACCCTACGGCGTACGCTGCCGTGGCCTCGGGCGCGTCCCGCTCAGGGTCCACACTCACGAACACGAACCGCACGCGGTCCCCCAACGGCCCGAGGTCGCGCTTCACGCGCATCCAGTCGGTCAGCATCATGGGGCAATAGTCCGGGCAGTGAGTGTAGCCGAAATACAGCAACACGAACCGTCCCGTGTCGGCCGCGAGCACGTACGGCGCCCCGCCGGGCCGCGCCACGATCAGTGGCGCGGCCGCTGCGGGGTCGTGCATCACCACGCCATGGATCGGCGCGTCCTTCGGGGCGCAGGCGGCCAGCGCGGCGAAGGCGATCGCCGAGATGAGTCGTCCAACACGCGTGGCCCGCATCAGGTTGGTGATACGCCGCTCCGGTGGGTCAGTGATCCTGCGCCCCGATATCTGCCGCGTCATCCTTCAGCCACTGCTTGGGAAACGTGGCCAACGAGCCCCACAGCGGCAACACCCGCGAGAAGGCGAAGAGGGTGAGAAAGGGCAGGGAGAACACCGCGAGCACGGCGAGGATCCCCTCCTGCCCGCCGAAATCGACGTGGAAGTCGATGAATCCGCGGAGGCTCTTCGAGTACATCTGGCCGCCGATCACGACGTTCCACCGCATCGCCGCCACCTGCACCAGCAGCAGCAAGCCGCCGATGAGGCCGATCGCCTGGCGCGTCCCGGCGGCGATGCGATCCTTGAAGACCGTCACCGCGCCGAACAGCAGCAGCGGGATCACCGAACCGAGCAGCACCTGGAAGATGAACATGCTCGTCCAGAGGCGCGTCATGATCAGCTGTCGCAGGATGCGCCAGTCCTCGTTGGCCATGTAGGCGTGGTTCACGAGTTCGAGGGCCTCGATCGAGACGTCGATGATCAGGAAGTACCACGCGTATTCCATCAGCGACTGCGTACACTTCATGTCCACGGCGCGTCCCTTGGCCCACTGCACCACGGTGTAGCACACGATCACCATCGCGATGCCCGAGACGATGGCGCTCAGGATGAAGATCACCGGCATCAGCGGACTCGCCCAGTAGGGGTCCGCCTTGACGGCACCGAACAGGAAGCCCACGTACCCGTGCAGGAACACCGCCGCCGGGATGCCGATCGCGGCGAGGAAGATCATCACCCGGCGATCGAGCCGTCGCGCGGCGTCCGACACTTCGGTCACGCCGAGCGCCAGCACCCAGTACAGGGCGCGCATGGGCGCGCTGCGGGCGTTGTGCGAGAGATACGCGATGTCCGCCCGGTACACGAGCCAGATCTCGACCGAGAGGATGCAGAGATAGGTCGAGTAGATGAAGCCGAACACGGCCGTGGCCGACGTCGGATTCGGTGTGAACATGATGCTGAACGCGCGCTCCGGATGCCCCAGGTGCATGAGCAGCGGCACCGTGGCGAACAGCAGGAACGCCAACGCCATGAGCATCGAGAAGCGGCTGACCGGTTTGAGCTCCTCCTTGTCGAACACGTGGTAGAGCGACGAGATGATGAAGGCGCCGGCGACGATCCCCGTGATGTACGGGTACAGCGCGATCATCGTCGTCCAGTAGAGGTGCGCCTGGTTGGGGAGAACGTACCCCTGCGTGACGTAATGGTGCATGTCAGATCACCTCAGAATCGAGACCGATGTACCGCGTTCTCGGATTCGTGCCGAGATAGGACTTGAGCACCTGCACGCGGTTCGTCGCGAGGATGTGGCTGATCTCGCTGTTGGGATCGCTCACGTTGCCGAAGATGCGCGCTTTGGCCGGACAGTACTCCACGCAGGCCGGTTTGAGCCCCTTGGTGATGCGGTGGTAGCACCACGTGCACTTGTCAGCGGTCTTCGTGACGGGGTGCAGATAGCGCGACCCGAAGGGGCACGACTGCACGCAATAGCCGCATCCGATGCACCGCTCGGCATCGACGAGTACGACCCCTTCTTCCGTCCGGTAGGACGCGCCCACCGGACACACCTGGATGCACGGGGTGTCGATGCAGTGGTTGCACAGCTTCGGGACGAAGAACCCGCGATCCGGCCGCTGGCCGATCTCACCGGGCTGGTTGCTGTCGGGAAAGTCGTCGCTGAACCCGTCCTCGCCGCCCTTGGGCGAGTTCACCACGACCTCGCCGTTCGGGTAGAACGTGTACTGCTCCACCCAGGTCCGGTTATACCCGTCCGGGACGTTGTTCTCCGCCTTGCAGGCGCGTACGCAGGAACCGCAGCCGATGCACTTCGTGGTGTCCACCACGAACCCGTAGATCACTTCGGGGTGCTTCTTGCCGGCCTTGGGCGGGGGCTCTCCCGGCACGCCTTCCTGCGGCAGGCGCAGCATCGCCGTCGTCAGGACCATGCCGCCGAACACGAAGGTCGCGGACCCCTGCTCGGCGCATTTCCTGAGGAACGCGCGCCGCGATAGCTCCTCGCGAGTCGGGGTCGTCATTTCTTGGTCACCGTCGTATGGGGGTCATGGCAGTCGGTGCACTTCGACTTGGCCGTGTAGGTGCCGCCCGTCTTCGTGATGTGTTCTTTCACGTTGGAGATGCTCTTGAGGACGCTGGGGCGCTCGAACGTCTTGAAGTGGCACCACTCGCACTCCTGGATGCCGCTCGTCACCCGCAGCGCCTTCGGATTCTTCTTGATCTGGTCGGGATAGGCGTCCACGGAGTCTTCGCTCATGACTTTCACGTGGAGCATGCCGGGGCCGTGGCAGTTCTCACACTGCGGGGTGTGGTGCTTTCCCGCCGCCCAGGACTTGTTGATCTTGTCGTGGCAATCGGAGCAGGCCTCGCTCCCGATGTGCCGTGGTTCGCGCTTCTTGGCGTCGGTGATGGCCGAGGCGCGGAACCTGCCCAGCGTGCCGTAGTCCTTTGGCACCGCTTGCGCGCGCACGGCGAGGAACGTGATGACGACGACCGCGAGAACGCCGAAGAGCCGGACGAAATGCTTCGCGTGCCCCATGAACTGCCTCTGTCTTTGGTGTCGGTGATGGGCGGCGTCGCCCCCGAAACACGACGGCGATGGAGCATGGTGCTCCATCGCCGTCGGTGTTGCGCGCGGTCAGAAGGTCGGCCGCCCGATGTCGATCGGGAGTGCCGCCGGATGCCAGCTGACAGAGAACGTCAGCCACTGCGCATTGTACGGGTTGTAGTTGTTGCCGAGGAAGTGATACGTGCCCACGTTGCTGCCGGACAGTGTGCCGACAGCGCCGGGCAGGTTCGTCCACCAGTTCGGGAAGAGCGGCGTGCCGCTGCCGGCCAGCGTGGTCGACGTGAAGAGCGGCACGGAGGTGCGGAAGTCGGTCTGCTTGTAGTTCTCCTGCTGATAACGCAGGGTCAGGCCCCAGCTCTCATTCACGCGGTAGCGGAGGGCGAACGACATCGGCGTCGTCTCCGACGTCACTTCCGGCCACGACTCGACCGTCGCGGCGAGCATGTTCGCGGCGGTGCCGCCGGTGGGCACGCCCGCATTGACGTTGAGCATGTGCCAGCTGCCCTGCATCCTCGAGATGCTGGCCTGCGCGTCGAGCACGTCCGGGATGAGCGACATGTTGACGCTGGCGTACACCGTGGCGTTCCGGTCCTGGTTCGTGTTCGTCCACTTGAACGTCGGGTTGTCGTCGGTCACCGAACCCACGGCGCCGGTGCGATACCGCATCTGCAGGATGTTGTCGATGCTCTCGTTCGTGAAGCCGACGCTGAACGCGAACGTCTTGGACGGCGTCCAGTCGATGTCCACGCCGCTCATCGTGCTCTTGTCGCTCGTCGTGCCGTACTGCGACCCCGGGAACGAGTCGTTCGCCACCACGTACGACAGGCCGACCTGCAACTCGTCGAATGGCGTGAACGTGGCGAGCAGCGTCGAGCGGTCGCGGTCGCGGTTCGAGACGTCGAAGCGGCGGAAGTTCGTGATCTCCGTCCCCGACGTCGTGTAGCTGTCGTACCGGCGCGTGCCCCGGCTGTGGCTCGCGTGCAGCGACACCCACTCCAGGCCGTTGTAGTCGATCGCCACGCGCGGCGTCTTCTCGCGCGTGTTCGGGGTGTTCCGGACGTCCGCATTGCGGTTCCAGTCCTCCATCCCGAACCCGACCTGCAGCTGCAGGCCGCGCAGCAGCTCGTACGACGCGCTCACGTCCGTGTTGATCTTGTTGTACGGGTCCGTCTCCATCTTCTCCGAGTCGGCGAGCGCGATGCTGCGGTCGCTCACGATCATCGCCTGGAGCTGGAACGGCGCCGTCTTGTTGCTGTAGCTGAAGTTCCGGTACTTCGCAGCCAGCGAGAGCCCCTTGATCGGGCGGCTCGTCGCCGAGATGTTCACCGTCGACATCTGCACCTTGCCGTCGAGGCTGGGGCGCATGTTCGAGCTGACAAGGTTGTAGTTCGCGACCTTCGACAGCGAATCGTTGCTCGTCTGCGGCAGCAGCAGGTCGTTCTGGAACTGCCACGACCCCGACGCCGACCCCGTGACGCGCGTGTTCAACGGCAGCCACATGGCGCCCACGAGCGTCGCCGTGTGCGACGAGTTGTCCGGCGCCAACGAGACGCGGGATGTCGCCGCACCGAGCGTCTGCGAGCTCACGGCGAGCTGCGGGTTGTCCACCATCACCGACTTCATGTTGTTCGTGAATTTCGAGAAGTCGTACGACACGGTGAACTGGTAGCGCTTGATCACCTTCGCCAGCAGGCCGAGTGTGTTCTCGTTCGACGTGAACGAATGTGACAGCCGCACGTCGTTCGTCAGCTGGTCGATCGGCGTGACGTACTCACGCGTCGGACCGCTCGAGCCGTTGAAGCTGATCGAGTTCGGCAGGCCGCCGTACTTCGCCGTGCGGAGGTACTCCGCTTTGAAATCGGCGTTGTGCGTCGGCGTATAGTCGAGCGACATCTTCATCGGATCCCACACCGAGCGCACTTCGCCGATGTAGCCCGCGTTGCGCCACGCCGTCGAGTCCGGGCGCGGCGTGGGCAGGGTATTGAAGCCCATCGGGCTGTTCTCGATGCCCGGCGACTTGGCGTCCGTCGAATACAGATGCTGGAACTTCTCCCAGTTGATCTGGAAGTTGTACAGCCCCGGCCGCATCGCTTGCAGCCAGAGACTCTGGTCGCGGTCGCTCGGCCGGCGGTAGACGAGCTGATAGATGCCGAAGCTATCGGCGGGCGTGTACACGAGCCGCGCGCGCTCGAGGAGCAATCCCTTCGAGAGCTGGCGATATTCCTCGAGCTTGCCCTTGTCGATGGCTGACGGCTCTTCCATGAAGCCCCGGAAGCCCACTTCGGCCGCCGTGCTGATCGTGCCGCTTGTCTTCGTCGGCGAACCCTGACCCTGGACCGGTGCAGTCCAGGCGAGTCCACACGCGACGACACACGCGGTCAACTTGTGGATATGACGCATAGTTGGATTCCTTTCGCGCGTGGCGTCAGCGAGTGAAGAAGGCGCCGGCAGGGTGATTCGAACCGTGGATGTTCAGGTGGCAGTTGCTGCAGCCCTTGTTGTAGGCGAAGCGGACGGCGGCGGCGTCGGACGGACGCGCCACGGGGCCGCCATGGCCGGTCGGATGGCACTGCTGGCACAGACGCGGGCGCGCCACCTTCAGCATCTTCTCCTTGTTGCTGCCGTGCGAGTCGTGGCAGTTCGCGCAGTTCTCGGTCACGGGGATGTGCTCCCAGAGGTACGGACCGCGCTTCTCCTGGTGGCAGCTGAAGCAAGTCTCGTTCACCGACGCGCCGATCAGCAGCTTGT
>CAIRBD010000199.1 GCA_903876745.1 uncultured Gemmatimonadota bacterium | reverse complement strand
GAGGAGACCGAGACCGATCTGCGGTCGATTGACCCGCTCGGTTTTCCGGACTACCCGGCACGCCTCAAGAAGGCTCTCACGAACGCCGGCGACACCGACGCGATCCTGACTGCCACGGGCACGATGGAGAAGATGCCGGTGAATCTCGGCGTCATGGATTTCGCCTTCATGGGCGGGTCGATGGGGTCGGTGGTCGGGGAGAAGATCGCCCGCCTCGCCCAGCGCAGTCTCGAGAAGAAGTTCCCGCTCGTCATCATCTCGGCGTCCGGTGGCGCGCGCATGCAGGAAGGTGTGCTCTCCCTCATGCAGATGGCCAAGACCTCGGCGGTGCTGTCGCAGCTGGCGGAACGGCGCATCCCGTACGTCTCGATCCTCACGAATCCCACCACGGGCGGCGTGAGCGCCAGTTACGCGATGCTCGGTGACGCCATCCTCGCGGAGCCCGGCGCCGTGATCGGCTTTGCCGGCCCGCGCGTCATCAAACAGACGCTCGGACAGGATCTGCCCGAAGGATTCCAGACGGCCGAGTTCCTGGTGGAGCACGGGATGGTCGACAGCGTCGTGCACCGGCACAAGATGAAGGAGACGGTCGGCCAGCTGCTGCGGCACATGAGCGGCAAGCCCGCGGCCACCGGGTGGGCGTCGGCCTGAGAACCTACGCCGACGCGCTGGATTTCCTCTTCGCGCGGACGACCGGCATCTGGAAGTTGGGGCTCGAGCGCGTCGAGGCGCTGTTGCACGCGCTCGACGATCCGCATCGTCGCCTGCGCACCCTGCATGTGGCGGGAACCAACGGCAAGGGCAGCACCTGTGCGACCCTCGACGTGATGCTGCGGGCGAAGGGGCTGCGCGTGGCGCGGTACACCTCGCCGCACCTCGTCGATTTCCGCGAGCGGTTCCTCGTGGACGGGCGCGCGGTGGACGCCGAACGGATCGTGGCATGGGTGGACCGATGGACACCCGAGGTGGAGCGGCTCGGCGCCACATTCTTCGAGGCGACGACGGCGATGGCGTTCGACTTCTTCGCCGAGGACGGCGTGGACGTGGCCGTCATCGAGACCGGCCTCGGTGGGCGACTCGACGCCACGAACGTGGTGACGCCGCTTGTGGCGGGCGTGACGAACATCGGCATCGACCACGTGGAGTACCTCGGCGCGACGCTCGAAGAGATCGCGTTCGAGAAGGCCGGGATCTTCAAACCCGGAGTGCCGGCGGTCGTCGGGGAGCCGGATCGGACCATCCGGGACCTGTTGCGGCGACTGGCGGTGGAGCGCGGCGCGATGCCCGTCCGCGCCGTCTTCGAGGATGGGGGGCCGCAGTCCGTGGCGGTCTCCGCCGCCGGCACTTCGTTCGCCTACGGCGGCGTGTCGTACCAGACGCCGTTGCTCGGCGCCCATCAGGCGGCAAACGCGGCCGTCGCGCTCGCCATGATCGATGCGCTCCCATCGGATTTGCGGCCCGACGGTGCTGGCATCGCGCGGGCGCTCAAGGATCTCGTGCTGCCCGGCCGATTCCAGCGCGCGGGGCGCCACATCTTTGACGTGGCGCACAACCCGGCGGGGGCGGCCGAGCTGGCCCGGACGCTGGGAGCCGTGCAGCCGCCGCGCCCCGTGGTGGCCGTCTTCAGCGTGCTGGCGGACAAGGACTGGCGGCAGATGATGAGCTTGCTGGCGCCCGCGGTGGATCACTTCGTGATCACGAACTCCCCGACGTCGCCGTCCAACCGGGCGTGGGCCTCCCCTGAACCTTTGGCGTATGCCCGCGACCACGGCATTTCCGCCGAACTGGTGCGCGATTTCGACCGCGCACTCGTCCGAGGGGGCGAGCGAGGGGGGACGGTGCTCGTCACCGGCTCCTTCCACACGGTGGGCGATGCCATGTCTCGGCTGGAGGTAAGTCCGACCGCTGGCTAGTTTTCAGACATGGCCAGAGGCACACTCCCCGGCTTCCGGGATTTCTTTCCGGAAGAGTTCGCCCTGCGCGCCCACATCTTCGCGGCGTGGCGGGCGGTGGCGCGGCGGTACGCGTTCGTCGAGTACGACGGCCCCCCGCTGGAGCCGCTCGACCTGTACACCAAGAAGAGCGGCGACGAGATCGTCGGGCAGCTCTACAACTTCGTGGACAAGGGGGGGCGCGACGTTGCCTTGCGCCCCGAAATGACCCCCACGTTCGCCCGGATGGTGGGCGAGCGGGCGAACGCGATCCGGAAGCCGGTGCGGTGGTTCTCCATCCCCCAGCTGTTCCGTTATGAGCGGGCCCAGCGGGGCCGTCTGCGCGAGCATTTCCAGCTGAACGTGGACATCGTCGGCGAGCCGACGGAACTGGCGGATGCCGAGCTGCTCTGTGTGGCCATCGACATCATGCGCGAGCTCGGCCTCAGCAGCGACGACGTGCGTGCCCGCGTGTCCGACCGGCGCCTGCTGAACTCGATCCTCGACGCGATCGGCGTGACGGAGGCGCAGCGCGGCGACGTGTACGGCGTGCTCGACAAGATCGCGCGGCAGCCGATGAACATCTCGCGTGAGAAGCTCGTCGCGGCCGGGCTGGCCGAGGCGGCCGTCGAACAGGTCCTCGCGCTGCCGTCGGTGCGGTCCATCACGGCGCTGCGCGCGGCATTCGGTGCGTCGGCGGCGGTCACGGCGGACCTCGACCGCCTGGCGCGCTACGAGGCGCATGTGGACGCGCTGGGCGGCGACGGGTGGGTGGACATCGACCTGTCGATCGTGCGCGGTCTCGCCTACTACACGGGCATCGTGTTCGAGCTGTTCGACGCGAAGGGTGAACTGCGCGCCGTCTGCGGCGGCGGTCGCTACGATGACCTGTTGCTGGCGATGGGCGGCGTGAACCTGCCGGCCCTCGGCTTCGGCATGGGCGACGTGGTGCTGGGGCTGCTGCTCGAGCAGCGCGGGCTGTTGCCGTCGTTCACCGGCAGCCGCGCCGACCTCTATCTGGTGGGCGGTGACGGCGCGCTCGAGCATCCGGTGGGTGATGCGCTCTCGCTCGCACACCGTCTGCGTGCCGCCGGGTTCAGCGTGGATCACGCGATGAATGCCGAGCGGTACGTGGCCCAGTCGACGCGCAATCAGGTGGATTCGGCCAAGAACAGCGG
>CAIRBD010000198.1 GCA_903876745.1 uncultured Gemmatimonadota bacterium | reverse complement strand
CGCGGCGTGATGCGCACG
Organism: uncultured Gemmatimonadota bacterium; assembly: GCA_903876745.1. Classification (GTDB taxonomy): domain Bacteria; phylum Gemmatimonadota; class Gemmatimonadetes; order Gemmatimonadales; family Gemmatimonadaceae; genus Fen-1231. The sequence goes on along the minus strand of CAIRBD010000198.1, from coordinate 1,616 downwards.
ACGCGCGCGCGGCGCAGCCGCTCGCGGAGCGTCGAGGCGAAGACGCGCCCCGACTCCGTGTCGTTCTCCGGCGCGTAGCTGATGATCACGGTCGGTGCGTCGTCGTGTGCGGGGACGAGCGCGCGCGTGTCGCGAAGCAGCGTGACGGCGTCGGCGGCGATGCGGTCGGCCATCGCGCGGTGCGCGGCCGCGCCGACGATCTCGCGCAGCGAGTCGAGGGGCACGGTCGGCCGCTGCACGGCGCCCGTGCGCAGTTTGAGTTCGAGGAGCCGGCGCACCGACGCATCGATGCGTCCGCGCGGGATCTCCCCGCGCTCCACGGCGCTCACCACCGCGTCGAGTGCGCGACGCACGTCGGTCGGCTTGAGCAGGACGTCGGCGCCGGCGAGGACGGCCAACACGGCGCTGCGCTCCACCGGATACCCCTTGCCCACGCCTTCCATTGAGAGCGCGTCGGTCACGGTGAGCCCGCGGAAATGCAGCGAGTCGCGCAGCAGTGCCGTGACGATGCTCGGCTCGAGCGTCGCCGGCACATCGGCGTGCGCAACTGCCGGGAGTGCGATGTGCGCCGTCATCACGCCGGCCACCCCCGCGGCGATCACCGCGCGGAAGGGCACGAGTTCCGTCGAATCGAGGCGGGCGCGGTCGCTGCGTACCACGGGGAGGGCGTTGTGCGAATCCGTGTCGGTGTCGCCATGGCCGGGGAAATGCTTGGCGGTCCCGGCGACTCCCTCCGCCTGCAGGCCGCGTACGAAGGCCGCGGCAAAACCCGCGACCTGCGCAGGATCCTCGCCGAACGACCTCGTGTTGATGACCGGATTGGCGGGGTTGTTGTTGACGTCCACCACCGGCGCGTACGCCATGTGGATGCCGATCGCGCGTGCTTCGCGCCCCGTGATGCGTCCCGCCGTCTCGGCGTTCTCCGTGCGCCCGGTGGCGCCGATCGCCATCTCACTCGGCAGGATCGTGGCGGCGCCCGCGCCGTACGTCGCGCCGCTGAACATCCCGCCCTCGAGTCGTCCGAGGCCGGGCTCGATGTCGGAGGAGATCAGCAGCGGCACCTTCGCGAGACGCTGAAGGTCGTTCACCTTGGCTGCGACCTCCACGGGGGACCCGAGCGACATGGTGATGCCGCCGATGCCGTCCTCCACCACCCAGCGCCGGGCCTCGACGAACGTCGCGTCGCTCGTGCTCGTGTAGTCGCCCAGCAGCCACACGCTGAGCATCTGTCCCACGCGCTCACGCAGGGACATGCGGCTGAGACTTTGCTCCACCCATGCCCGCGCCGCATCATTCAGCGGCGCGGTGAGTGACGGCGCGAAGTCGGGCGCGGGCACGGCCGCGGCGGTGGTCGGCGCAGCGGCGTGGCGTACCGGCAGCATCGAACAGGCGGCACACGACAACAAGAGGGCGAAGACGTGCGAACGGCGCATCGGCGGATGGTGTGGCGGGTGAGTATGCAAGATGTCGTGTCGGGCGTCGTTGCGGCCAGCCTCGCGTTGGCGCCGCTCGGCGCGCAGTCCGGCGCGGGCAACCGCGCCCGCGAGACGGTGCGTCCCGGCATCAGCGTGCTCCTCGACGAGCGCGTCGGCCTCATCACCAATCGGCGTGTCGCG
>CAIRBD010000197.1 GCA_903876745.1 uncultured Gemmatimonadota bacterium | reverse complement strand
CCTCGCGCAGCTGCTCGAGCGGGATCGAACGCGCGATGTCGAAGACGCCGGCGCGCAGCCGGCGCAACGCGGTGAGGTGCGCCGCGGACCCGACGGCGCGCGCGAGGTCACGGGCGATGGACCGCACGTAGGTGCCGCCACCGCACTCGACGCGCATGCGGCAGGCGGCCACGGTGCCCCCGGTCTCCTCGAACATCGAGAGGGTGAGCGCGTCGATGCGCACGGTGACCGCGGTGAGGACGACCTCCTCACCGGCGCGGGCGAGTTCGTACGCGCGCTTGCCGCCGATGCGCTTGGCGGAATACGCGGGGGGCATCTGCTCGATGGCGCCGAGGAACGACGGCACGGCGGCGAGGAGCGCCGCGCGCGTGGGGCGCGGGGCCTCGCGGACGACGGCGCCGTCGAGATCTTCGGTATCGGTCTCGGCGCCGAACGACACGCGCGCCTCGTACACCTTGGGGTCGTCGTGCACGTACTGCAGCAATCGCGTGGCGCGGCCCACGAGCAGCACGAGGAGGCCGGTGGCGAAGGGGTCGAGCGTGCCGCCGTGGCCGATGCGTTTCTCGCCGAGGACGCGCCGGGCGACGCTGACGACGTCGTGCGACGACACGCCCGCGGGCTTGTCGACGAGGAGGAGGCCGTCAGCCCCTGTCGTCTGGCGTTTCTTCAGGCTTCGGCTTGATGCTGGCAAGGAGCGTCTCGATTCGCGCGGCGCGCGCGATGCTGTCGTCCTGCCGGAACGTGATGTACGGCGCGAGACGCAGCTTGAGCGCGCGTCCGACCGGACCGCGGAGCTTGGGCGCGGTGGCCTGCAGCCCCTCGAGCGTGGAGGCCTGCTCGGCCTCCGATCCATAGATGCTGACGAAGACGGTGGCCGAGCCGAGGTCGCGGGACATCTCGACCCCGGTGACGGTGACCATCCCGGTGACACGGGGATCCTTCACCCCCCCGGCGAGCGCCGCCGCGATCTCCTCGCGGACGGCTTCGGCCACACGGTCGGGGCGATGCGGATCGCGCGCCATCAGTTGCCGGGCGAGTCGAGCGTGCGCGCGACGGATTCCTTGCGGTAGCACTCGAACATGTCACCGACCTTGACGTCGTTGAAGTTCTCGATGCCGATGCCGCACTCGAAGCCGTCCTTCACTTCCTTGGCGTCGTCCTTGAAGCGACGGAGCGAACTGATGATGCCGTCGTACACTTCGGCGCCGTTGCGGATCACGCGGACGCGACCCTGACGGTTGATCACGCCGCTGCGCACGTACGAGCCGGCGATGGTGCCGATCTTCGAGACCTTGAAGACCTCGCGCACCTCGGCTTCGCCGTAGATGACTTCCTTCTCGTCGGGACGGAGCATCCCCTCGAGGGCGGCGCGCACGTCGGCGACGGCCTCGTAGATGATCTTGTACAGCTTGATGTCGACGCCTTCACGCTCGGCGGCGGCGCGCGCCTTGTTGTCGGGGCGCACGTGGAAGCCGATGATGATGGCGCCGGACGCTTTGGCGAGGAGGATGTCGCCTTCGGTGATCGCCCCGACCGTGCGCTGGATGACCTCGACCTGCACTTCGGCCGTCGAGAGGCCCTGGAGCGCGTCGGCGAGGGCTTCCGCCGGGCCGCCCTGGTCGGCCTTGATGACGAGCTTGAGGGCGCGCTTGTCACCCTCGGCGGCGTGCGACATGAAGTCCTCGAGCGACACGGCGCCCTTGGCGGTACGGCGGCTCTTGGCCTCACGGTCGAGGCGTTCGCGCCGCTGTGCGATGTCGCGCGCTTCCATCGAATCTTCGACGACGAGGAACTGGTCGCCGGCCATCGGCACGCCGGTCATGCCGAGCACCTGCACCGGCATGGCGGGACCGACGGACTTCACGGGCTTGCCGCGCTCGTCGAGCAGCGCGCGGACACGGCCGGAGAAGAGGCCGCAGATGAAGTCGTCGCCGACCTTGAGCGTGCCGTTCTGCACGAGCACGGTAGCGACCGGCCCCTTGCCGGCGTCGAGCTGCGCTTCGACGACGGAGCCGGCGGCGCGACGATCGGGATTCGCCTTGAGGTCGAGGATCTCGGCCTGGAGGAGGATCTGGTCGAGCAGCGAACTGATGTTCGTGCCCTTCCTGGCCGAGATCTCGGAGTGGAGCGTCTGACCGCCGAACTCCTCGAGGACGACGCCGTGCGCGAGCAGTTCCTGCTTCACCTTCATGGCGTTGGCGGCGGGCAGGTCCATCTTGTTGATGGCGACGATGATCGGCACGCCGGCGTTCTTGGCGTGCGAGATGGCTTCGATCGTCTGCGGCATGATCGAGTCGTCGGCCGCGACGACGAGGACGACGATGTCGGTCACCTGTGCGCCACGGGCGCGCATCGCGGTGAAGGCTTCGTGGCCCGGCGTGTCGAGGAACGTGATGAGCTTGCCGTTCGGCAGCGTGACGTGATACGCGCCGATGTGCTGCGTGATGCCGCCAGCCTCGCCGGCGACGACGTTGGCCTTGCGGATGTGATCGAGCAGCGACGTCTTGCCGTGATCGACGTGGCCCATGATGGTGACGATGGGCGGACGCGACTGCAGGTCGGCCGGCGCGTCCTTCTCCGCGACCTCCGTGGAGGCGGCGTAGTCTTCCTCGCGGACGGCGTTGAAGCCGAACTCGCTGGAGATGAGTTCGATCTGGTCGAAGTCGAGCCGCTGGTTGATGGTGACCATCAACCCGAGGTTCTTGAACGCGAACGAGACGATCTGCGTGGAGGGCAGTTTGAGGATCTCGGCCAGTTCACT
>CAIRBD010000196.1 GCA_903876745.1 uncultured Gemmatimonadota bacterium | reverse complement strand
GGTCTCCCTTGTAGTTCACGCAGTATTAAGCGGGCACGTGCCTTTTACCGATATGTATGAGTTCGCGGCTGCGTTTAGCTGGGGCATCCTGCTGGCGGTGTTGCTATTCTGGTGGAGGTTTAGGAGTGACGTTATCAGCGCGGCGGGAGATGCCGGAAAGACAGGGAAGAGTTCGGAGTAGTGGGAGGGCAAGCGGGGAGGGGGCGAGGAGTCGTGCGAGTGGGAGCGGAGTGGGAGTGGGCCGCACTGACCAGGGGGAGCGCCAGGGGACCGGGCGGTGAAAGCCCTCCCCCTCCTCTCCCCCTCCCCCTCTCCCTCCCCCTCCCCCTGAGGGTTTAGATTCAAAGATGGAACCCTCCTCAACTCCAAATCGCCCCGCCCCGGCCCCTGCCGGTCGCGGGGCTTCGCGCATCCGGGAAGACGCGGCGCTCACGTTCGACGACGTGCTGCTCGATCCCCGGCACTCGCTCACGCATCCCAAGGACGTGAGCACCGTCACCCGCTTCAGCCGCGGACTCACGCTCAACGTGCCCCTCGTGTCGGCCGCGATGGACACGGTCACCGAGAGCGAGATGGCCATCGCGATGGCGCGGGCCGGCGGCATCGGCGTGCTCCACAAGAACATGTCGATCGACCGGCAGGCCGCCGAAGTCGACCGCGTGAAGCGCTCCGAGAGCGGCATGATCCTCAAGCCGTACACGCTCCCCGAGAGCGCCACGCTGCGCGAGGCGAGTTCGCTGATGGCGAAGTTCCGCATCAGCGGCGTGCCCATCGTGAATGCCGACGACAAGCTCGTGGGCATCATCACCAACCGCGATCTGCAGTTCGAGCGCAGTCTCGACCGCCCGGTGGGCGAGGCGATGACGCGCGAGGGACTCATCACCGCGCCCGAGGGCACGACGCTCGAGCAGGCTGAGCGGCTGATGGGCAAACATCGCATCGAGAAGCTCCCCGTCATCGACAAGGACGGGCGCCTCATCGGGCTCATCACCGTGAAGGACATCCTGAAGCGCCTGCAGTATCCCACAGCCGCCAAGGACAAGCACGGGCGTCTGCTCGTGGCGGCGGCCATCGGTGCCGCCGGGAACTATCTCGACCGCGCGCGGGCACTGGTTGATGCCGGCGTCGACGCGATCATCGTGGACACCGCCCACGGCCATCATCACGGCGTGCTCGATGCCACCGCGAAAGTGCGCGAGGCGTTCCCGCACGTGCAGCTCATCGCCGGCAACATCGCCACGCGCAGCGCGGCCGAGGCGCTCGTCGCGCGCGGCGTGGACGCCATCAAGGTGGGCGTGGGTCCCGGGTCGATATGCACCACGCGCGTCGTCACGGGCGTCGGCGTGCCGCAGCTCACCGCGGTGATGGACGCCGTCGAGGGCGCCGGCGACGTGCCGGTGATCGCCGACGGCGGCATCAAGTACTCCGGTGACATCGTGAAGGCCATCGCCGCCGGCGCGCACACCGTGATGATGGGTTCGATGCTCGCCGGCACCGAGGAGAGTCCGGGCGAGTCGCTCCTCCTCGAGGGGCGCCGCTTCAAGATGATCCGTGGCATGGGGTCGATGTCGGCCATGCAGGACGGCAGCGCCGACCGCTACTTCCCGGACGGCGAGATGAGCGCCCGCAAGTACGTCCCCG
>CAIRBD010000195.1 GCA_903876745.1 uncultured Gemmatimonadota bacterium | reverse complement strand
GCAGCTGTACGTTGATGGGCACGTCGTCCACGACGAGCGCGCGCACGCCGTCGAGCGACGCGGTCGGCAGCGCCTCGGGCAGGGGCCTCACGTCCACCGGCAACGGCAGCTCGAACCAGAACGTGCTGCCGTTCCCCGGGTCGGAGCGCGCGCCGATCTCGCCGCCCATCAGCTCCACGAGCCGCCGGCTGATCGAGAGGCCGAGCCCCGTGCCGCCGAAGCGGCGCGTCGTGGAGAGGTCGGCCTGCGTGAACGGCTGGAACAGCGTCGGCAGTTTGTCGGCGGCGATGCCGATGCCGGTGTCGGTGACGGTGAAGCTCATGTGCGCCATCCCGTGCACGCCCGCGCCGTCGACGGCGATCACGACGTGCCCGCTCTCCGTGAACTTGATGGCGTTCCCGGCGAGGTTGAGCAGCACCTGCCGGATGCGTCCGGAGTCGCCGATCACGCGGCGCGGCGCCCCCGGCGCGTAGTGCACCACGAGCTCGATGTTCTTCTCGGTGGTGCGCGGCACGAGCAGTTCCGCCACTTCCGAGACCGCCACCTGCATGTCGAACGGGATCGGTTCGATGCTCAGCTTGCCGGCCTCGACCTTGGAGAAGTCGAGGATGTCGTTGATGACGCTCATCAGTAGCTGCGCCGATTTCTTGGTCGCTTCCACGTACTGCCGCTGTTCCGTGGTGAGCGCCGTGTCGGAGATCAGGCTGGTCATGCCGAGCACGCCGTTCATCGGCGTGCGGATCTCGTGCGACATCATGGCGAGAAAATCGCTCTTGGCGCGCGCCGCACCCTCGGCCAGTTCCTTGGCCGCGATGAGGGCCTGCGCCTCCGCCTTGCGGCGCGTGATGTCGATCACGATGAGCGTGTGAAAGCGCTGCCCCTGCACGCTGAACTCGGCACGCCGCACGTCGAGGGGCACTTCGGTGCCGTCGGCGCGCACTCCCGCCGCCTCCGCGAGCGCGCCGTCGTCGCCGGCCGCCGGCTCCTCCAGCGTGAAGTCGCGCGCGCCGGCGAACAGCGCCGTGGCCCGCAGCCCCGTGAGCGCCGCCGCGGGGCGACCGAAGATCCGTTCCGACGCCGCGTTGGCGCGCGTGATCACGCCGCCCGCGTCGAGCAGCAGCACGCCGTTCGGCGACGACTGGATGAGCGAGTCGAGTGTCTCGTCGCGGAGCCGCAGATCCTCCTCGGCCTTGCGGCGCGCCTCGCGCAGCCGGCGCGCCGAGCGCACGCCGCGCCACGCCGCGAGATTCGCGAGCATGATGCCGAGCGCGAGCGCCCAGTAGACGTTGCGCAGCGTCGTATAGAGTTCGAGCGCCTCGTCGAGTTCCATCTCGAATGCGATGCCGATGCGCAGCGGCTCGATCCACGTCCACGCGCCCACCACCTCCATGCCGCGCGGATCCCGATAGCCCTCGAGGTTCATCCCGCTGCCGCCCCGCGCGGCGTCGGCGACGGCCTCGGTGAGTTTCCCGTCGGGGGTGACGAAGCGCAGGTTCAACGCGGCCGTCCGCGCGCCGGGGATGAGCCGGCGGTTGGCGAGGTCGAGATCCCACCGCGTGTCGGTCACGGCGAGGCCGCTGCGGTCGAACGCGAACGCGTCGGCCGTCCGCCCCGACCGCTGGTCGGCCATGATGCGATCGAGCCGTAGCGCCGGATTCAGGATGAACGCGAGCACGCCACGCACGGTGCCGTTCGCGTCGCGGATCTCGCTCGCCGAGAAGAACACGGGACGCGCTGCTGTTCCCGGCGTGCGCGTCGGCGCCGAGATCGCCGTCTCACCGGAGAGCGCGCGGCGCACGAACGCGGTGTCGCTGATGAGCGCGCCCGCGGCCAGCGTGTCATCCGACACCAGCAGCTGCCCGCCGGCATCGAGGACGGCCACGCCATCGTATCGGCCCGATCCCACGAGCGGCACGAGGCGGAACTGCAACGCGTGAAAGGCGTCGGTGCGCCGGGTGCCGGTGGCGCGGACCACGGCTCCCGCTTCGGGCAGCGCGGCGGTGAGTTGCGCGGCACGTCGTTCGCGGTCGGCCAGCCGGTCGAGCGCGTGACGCACCGCGGTCAGCCGCGACTCGAGCATCTCCGCCGCCACGCTCCGCGCCCGCTCCTGCGTGCCGTAGACGAAATATAACCCCAAAAGCAGATACGCTATCGTCAGCCCAAGGAGCGCGGCCCGTGGGATCACGAGACGCGCATGCGGCAGGACGCCGAGTGACGAAGGGCGGTTGGGCGGGATCAACGGGAGGATTCGGGGTGAATGAAACGCCCAGGGAACATGCCAAATGAACAGCGTATGCCCGAAGAGGGGCAAGTCACCCCCTCCGGTCACGTTCTGCTTTCGACAACAATTATAGTATCGGCTGCGTAATCCCCCTGCAGGTCGCTATTTTTCCCTGCTCGACGGTGCGAAGCCGCCCCGCTGTCTGGTTCGACCCTCGTCGTCCCCGGGATGCCCCTGATCCGCGCAGCTCGCGGCCCGTTCGAACGGGCTGCCATCGTATTCATCCTCGTCGGCGTTGCCGACCTTGCTTCTTGCACGCCGCCTTCCATGGTCGGTGGTGCCCGATCGACGGCCGATGCGCCGTCTTCCGTGTGGCGCGCGCCGGTCGAGGCCGCGCGCCCCCCGGAGACGGCGGTGCCATCGCCCGTCGTTGTGCCTTCGGGTGCGCGCGAACCGATGTCGCTCGCCGAGTTCGTCGCCGTGGCGCTCGAACAGAGCCCGCTGACCCGCGCGACGTGGGCGGGGGCGCGCGCGGCGGCAGCCAGTTATGCGTCGGCGAGCGGCAAGTGGCTGCCGACGGCGTCGATCGATGCGAGCGGTGGTCCGGCGCGCGCGATCTCGTCGAATCCGGCGCGCATCCCCACCGACCGCACGCTGACGACGGCCGCGCTCTCGGTGCAGTACCTGCTGTGGGATTTCGGCGCGCGCGGCGGTGCGCAGCAATCGGCGCACGAAGCGCTGTTCGCCGCCGACTTCACGCACAACAGCACGGTGCAGGCGGTGGTGCTCGCCGCCGAGGGCGCCTACTTCAACTATCAGGCCAGCCGCGGGTTGTTCGACGCGGCGCAGGCCACGGTGCGCACCGCACAGACGAATCTCGCCGCCGCCGAGCGCCGGCACGATGTGGGGCTCGCCACGATCGCCGACGTGCTGCAGGCGCGCACGGCGCTCGCGCAGTCGCAGCTGGCCGCGCAGACCGCCGAGGGGAACCTCGAGGCCGCGCGCGCGCAGTTGGCGCTCGCCGCCGGTTACAAGGCCAACGCGCCCTTCCGCGTGGTGGTCGACACGGGGAGCGCGCCGCTGCTGTCGCTGGCGGAGAACGTGGATTCGCTGATC
>CAIRBD010000194.1 GCA_903876745.1 uncultured Gemmatimonadota bacterium | reverse complement strand
CGCCGGCGCCGCGCTCGCCGGTGCGTGCGCCAGTCGCACCGCCGCCCCGCTGCCGGTGGTGCAGGCGAACGACAACCGGGTGGCCGCCGGCACGCGCTCGGGCGACACACTGCGCCTCTCGCTCGTTGCCGTCGCGGCCCGTTGGTTTCCTGAATCCGATTCGGGCCCGTCGGCCGACGTGATCGCCTTCGCCGAGGAAGGGAAGGCGCCGCAGATCCCGGCGCCGATGATCCGCGTGCCGGAGGGGACCGTCGTCGACGTGACGGTGCGCAACGCGCTTGGCGACTCGTCGCTCAGCGTGCACGGTCTGTATGCCCGCGCGGGCGGCGCGGTCGACACGACCCGGCTGCGCCCGGGCGAGTCGCGCCATCTCACCTTCGCCGCGGGCGCGCCGGGCACGTATTTCTACACGGCGCGTCCTGGGGCGCATCAAGGCGTGTTCGGCGAGGACTTTGAGCGGGAGACGGCCGCGGGCGCGTTCATCGTCGATCCGCGCGGCGGCTCACCGAATGACCGCGTGATGGTGATGAACGTCTGGAGCGAGCTCAGGGACACGCTGTTCGGCAACGCGCTCGCGATCAACGGGCGTTCATGGCCGAACACCGAACGACTCTCGGCCACGGTCGGCGACACACTGCGCTGGCGCGTGATCAACGCGTCGGTGCGCGTGCACCCGATGCACCTGCACGGTTTCTATTTCAGCGTGGATGCGTCGGGTGACATCACGCGCGACACCACGTACACCGCCGACGCGCGGCGCTCCGCCGTGACGGAGCTGTTTGGGCCGGAGACGACCCGCGACCTCACCATCGTGCCCGAGCGCGAAGGCAACTGGCTCTTTCACTGTCATCTGGGGTTCCACGTGATACCCGGCGCCGCACAGCTCGTGCAGGACTCCGCCACCGCCGCGCACGCCGCGATGTCGAGCGACGTCAACCGCCACATGGCGGGCCTCGTCATGGGCATCACGATCGCGCCGCGGCCGGGCGCCACGCCCGCGGTGCGCGACGCCGCGAAGACCCGCCGTCTCGACCTGTACGTGAACGAGGGAAAGACACGGTCGCGTGCGCCACGGGCCATGCGATACGTGTTGCAACACGGACCCACGCCGCCCGCGCAAGATTCGATCGAGACCGTCGGCTCGACGCTCCTCCTCACGCGCGGACAGCCGACCGACATCGTCGTACACAACCGCCTCAGAGAAGCGACCGCCGTGCACTGGCACGGCATCGAGCTCGAGAGCTACTCCGACGGCGTGGCGGGCTGGAGCGGGATGCCCGGACACGTGGCGCCGATGATCGCGCCCTCCGATTCGTTCGTCGCGCACCTCACGCTTCCGCGCGCTGGCACGTTCATCTATCACACGCACCTCGGCGATCTCGAGCAGCTCACCTCCGGGCTGTACGGGGGGATCGTGGTGCTCGAACCGGGGCAGTCGTTCGACGCGGCGCACGACCATCTATTCGTCGCCGGATGGGACGGCACCGACGAAATGATCGTGGTCAACGGCGAGGCGCATCCGGCGCCGCTCACGTTCGACGCCGGCCGCTTGCACCGCATGCGGCTGGTGGGCATCGGCGTGACGAACGGCGGCGCCTACACGCTGCGGCGCGGGAACGAGGTGGTGACGTGGCGCGCCGTCGCCAAGGATGGCGCCACCCTGCCGCCCTCGCAGGCCACGGCGCGTCCGGCCCGCATAACGCTCTCGGCCGGCGAAACGTATGACTTCGAGTTCACGCCGCAGCCCGGCGAGTACATGCTCACGGCGGTGATGGATCCGTCCCACCCCGCGTGGCACCAGAAGATCATCGTACGATAAAGGAGCAGGGCAATGGGAACGTTCAGTGAACGACTGAGAGCAGGTACGCCGTCCTTCGCGACCTTTGCGTCCTCTGCGGTCAAGGTGGTTGCAGTTGCCGTTGCCGTGGCCGT
>CAIRBD010000193.1 GCA_903876745.1 uncultured Gemmatimonadota bacterium | reverse complement strand
CGCGTGAACGCCATGCGCTGCGCATCGACCGACGGCGAGAACAGCAGCAGCGGCGCGGAGGCGCGGACGACCTGCGTGCGCCAGAGCGCACCGCCCGTGAAGTCCCAATCACCGGGGGCACGGTGCGTGCCGCCGGGAAACGTCGTGATCGTGTCACCGGTGGCCACGGTGATGGCATATTCGTACACGCCCTCGCGCAGCGAGTCGGGGATCACGGCGCGGTACTCGTACGCCGACGTGCGCGTCATGGGCAGACGCATGAACCCGCTCCATTCGAGCGACCGGATGGCGAACGTCACGGCGCGCGGTGGCGCCGTGGTGATGACGCGTGCCCGCAGTTCGAGCGGACGGTTCGCCTCGAAACTCGCCGGCACCAGCGGCTCGACGACAGGTGCCAGCGTGTCGGTCGGAGCCTCGTGGAACTCGGCGAGTTTCACGTGCGACACGACGGCCGGGAGCGACGCGCGACTCACCGTACCGCCGGCGCTCAGCAGGTAGACGCCCGGTGTGACGCGGAATCCGCCGGCCGCGGCGGTCTGCGCCGTCGCGGGCTGTGCGGCCAGGCCGCGGGTGCCCGCGATGCGCGTCACCGTGAACGCGGCGCCAAGGTCGGGGAGTGTGACGCGCATCGGCCACGTGCGCGCCAGCGCGCGCGTGACGACCTTCCACGCGCTGGGCATCTCGTACGGATCACGCACGGGCACGGCGTCGGCGTGCACCTCGAGGCGCCACACGCCGCTGCGCAGCTTGTCGAGGAAGTAGATCCCCTCCCCTTCGTACGTCACGACGGGCGACGACCCGTAGCCGGCCACCCTCTGCAGCCGCGCCGGTGCGGGCGGCGGCGTGTGCGTGGGGCCGGCGTTGAGATATGCGTCGGCGGCGACGAGTTCGCCGAGGTTCTCCGCGTCGCTCACGCGGAAGTCGCGGAAGCGCATGTTGTTCGGAAAGGCGCCGTACGAGGTGCCGCGCGGCAGCCGTCGCATCGCCTCGGCGGCGATGACCGTGCTCATCGCCTTGCGCGGCGTGTAGACCATGTTGAGATAGTGCGTCTGCCAGCCGAGGTTGCGCGACGCCGTGGCGAGCATGTCGTAGGCGAACATCGCCGCGAACTGTGTGCCCACCTCGCGGAAGGCGCGGGCCATGGCCGGGTACATGTAGCCGGTGCGCAGATCGGCGGAATCGAACTCGTAGACGATGCGCGGCTTGCCGGCGAGCGCCGGCGCATTCATACGGTCGTATGAATCCACGGTCCGCAGGTAGCTCCCCTGCAGTTCGTGGCCGGCGTTGAGCCCGGTGGGATACCAGCCGAACGACGCGCCGTCCACCGTGGAGCTGGCGATGGCGGGCGCGATGGCGAAATCCTGACTGACGTTGTGGAACAGCAGCTTGGTGCACCCCGTGCGGCGCACCGCGCCGACGAGCGCGTCGATGTAGCGCACCGACGCGGCCTGGTCGGCGGGGTGGTGCACCGGCTCGTTGATCATCTCGATGAAGAGGATGGCCGGCTCGTCCTTGATCTTCACGCCGGTGTACGGATTCACGTGTTCGAGCAGCTGCGTGAGGTAGTTCACCTGCGCGGCGATCGCCTGCGGATCCGTGCCGAGCTCCTCGCGCTTGTAGTGGTTCGAGAAGCCGGGGGGCGTCGTGTCGCCGAGCGCGTCGGGCCAGTTGGCGTTGTACGTCTGGATGGGGGAGAGCAGCATGTAGATGCCGCGCTCGCGGGCCCGCGCGATGAGGTAATCGAACAGGTCGAGATGGTCGTTCGCGACGAGGTTGCCGGCGCG
>CAIRBD010000192.1 GCA_903876745.1 uncultured Gemmatimonadota bacterium | reverse complement strand
GGATGACGCCATCGCCAAGGACGAAGATCACGTCGGGTGCCGCGGCGGGAGGCGAATCCCGCACCTCGAGCGGGAACGCGAGGAGAAGATTCACCGGCTCGAACGAGAGCGCCGTCATCACGATCCACGTCACGGCCAGGCTGTGCAGGATCCGCCGTTCGTCCGTGGCTGCCACCGCCCTGCGGCGGCGCCACCACCCTGCGAGCAGGCCGCCCTGCAGCACGAGCAACCAGAGGTACGGGGACACGAGCGGCTTCACCGCGGCGTCACCCGATGCCGTCGCGCGCGGCCACGGCAGCGGCGAGCCGTGCCTTCACGTGCGCACGCGCCGCGAGATGCTCGCCGCGCTGCTCGACGGTGGGCCCCGGCGCACGCGCGAAATCGTCATCGAGCTGCACGAGCTCGCGTTCGATCGCCGCGACTGCCGCCTCGGCTTCGTCACTCGAGGCGGCGCGGCCGGCCGCCGCGCCACCGGACTCGGTGCGCCGCGTGAAGGCACGCGCGAACCCGATGAGCAGCACCGCGCCCACGGCGATGATAGCGATGGCGATGCGGAGCCGGCGCGGCCCCGCCGACGCGGACGGCAAGGAGATCGCGACCAAGGTCGGCGACTTCACGTCCTGTGCGAGGAAGCGCCGGAAGGTGCGCCCCGAGGTGCGCGCGTTCTCGACGGCCTTGAGGGCGGCGCCGCTCGCGCGGGCCTCGGGATCCTCGAGGAGCACCTCGAGCACGTCCGTAGCGACGACGGGGATGACGACGTCGGTCGCCGAGGCCGGCAGCAGATACGAGAACGAGAACTGCTTCACCCCGGGCGCGAGCGGCGCGACGACCCGCACGCGCTCGCCGACCGGCGTGAGTCCCTGCGCGCTGATCTCGCCGCTCCCGGCGGTGATGTTCGTGGCCCCGTGCGGCGCCGTCGTCTCGAACGTGGCGCCCTCGCCGGCGGCGATGCGCGTGACGCTGCTGTCGTTCGAGATCTCGAACACTTCCACGATGGTGCGCGTGCCGTCGCTGTCGGCGGCGGCGACGACCACGTGGCGTCCGCGCACGTGGATCGGGATGGCGGCGCTGGTCGTATCGAACAGCATGATCTCGGCCGCTTCGCCCGACACGCGCGCGTCGTGGAGCGGCGCCGTGAAGTACGCGATCCCCCCGCGGCTCGCCGAGACGAAATACAGCGCGGTCGTGTCGCCGGTGCGGCGGTAGGTGAACGCATAGCGGCCCGCAGCGTCGGAAAGCACCGAATCGACCGGGGCTGCGCGGTCGGGCCCCACGCGATGCAGCGTGACGCGGACGCCGGGATAGACGCGCGCGGAGTCGCGGCCGGGCTGCACGATGCGCCCCCGCACCTCGCGCGGACCATCGGGCTGCGCGGTGGCAGCCGGCGCGAGCAGCGGCGCGGGGCCGGAGGGACGCGAGTGCGGCGACTGCGCGGCGGCGACGGTCGCCTGCAGCGCGAACAGGAAGAAGGCCGCGGCGCGGTGCAGATCAGCGCGTGAGTGGCGCACAGTCGTCATGCGGGTCAGAGCGTGAACTTGCCGAAATCTTCCGGGCGCAGCGACTCGAGGTGCCGCTTCAGCCGTTCGGCGTCGCGGTCCTCCTGGTCGGTCACGCGCTCGCCGAACAGGCCGGACGACGGCTCGTCGTCGGCAACATCGGGCTCGTCGTCGGCATCGACGTCCTCGCCCGACTCAGCGACCGGCGACTCGTACTCGACGAGCAGGTCGTCGGACACGAAGATCGGGGCGTCGAACCGCAGGGCGATGGCGATGGAATCGGAGGGGCGCGCATCGACGACGAACTGCTCGCCCGCGCGCGCGAGGTGCATCTGCGCGAAGAACGTGCTCTCCTCGACGCGTGTCACGCGCACGCTCTGCAGTGTGCCGCCGAGCGCGGTGATGAGGGCGCGCGTGAGGTCGTGGGTCATGGGGCGTTCGCGGCGCACCCCTTTGAGGTGCGCCGCGATGGATTCGGCCTCGGGCCGCCCGATCCAGATGGGCAGGATGCGCTCGCCCTCACGCTCCTGCAGGACGACGACGAAGGAGTCCGTCGAGCTGTCGAGCCCGAGCCGTGATACCACGACCTCGACCACGCGTCCTCCTCTCGGCGCGTGACTACGCGCGGACGGCCTTCTTCAGCTCGGCGACCTTGTCGGTACGCTCCCACGTGAAGAGCGTCACCTTCTTGCCATGGCGCACGGCACGCTCGCTCGTGCGGCCGAAGTGGCCGTACGCCGCGGTATCGCCGTAGATCGGCTTGCGGAGGTCGAGCGCCTCGATGATCGCGCGCGGCGTGAGGTCGAACACCTGTTCGACGGCGCGGATGATCTTCGTCTCGTCCACCGTGTTCGTGCCGAAGGTGTCGACCATCACCGAGACGGGCTTGGCGACGCCGATGGCGTATGCGACCTGCACCTCGACCTTCTTCGCGAGGCCGGCGGCGACGATGTTCTTCGCGACCCAGCGTGCGGCATAGCAGGCGCTGCGATCGACCTTCGACGGATCCTTGCCGCTGAATGCGCCGCCGCCGTGACGGCCCATGCCGCCGTAGGTGTCGACGATGATCTTGCGGCCGGTGAGCCCGGCGTCACCCTGCGGGCCGCCGATGACGAAGCGGCCGGTCGGGTTGATGTGGTACTTGATGCCCTTGGGACGCAGTTCCTTGGGGATCACGGCCTCGATGATCTCCTTGCGGACGGCGGTCTCGAGCGTCGAGTGCTTGACCGACTCGGCGTGCTGCGTGCTGATGACGACCGCATCGACCGCGACCGGCCGACCGTTCTCGTACACGACCGTCACCTGCGACTTGCCGTCGGGGCGCAGCCACGGCAACGTGCCGTCCTTGCGGCGGTCGGCCAGCGCGCGCGTGAGGCGATGCGCGAGCGTGATCGGGAGCGGCATGAGTTCATCCGTCTCGTCGCAGGCGTAGCCGAACATCATCCCCTGATCGCCGGCGCCACCCGTGTCCACGCCCTGCGCGATGTCGGGCGACTGCGAGTCGATGGTGGACATCACGGCGCAGGTGTTCGCGTCGAAGCCGTACCCCGCCTCGGTGTAGCCGATGCGGCGGATGGTGTCGCGCACGAGCGCCGGGAGATGCACGTACGACTTGGTCGTGATCTCGCCGAAGATCGTGGCGAGGCCGGTGGTGACCATCGTCTCGCACGCGACGCGCGAGGCGGGGTCTTCCGCGATCAGCGCATCGAGGACGGCGTCGCTGATCTGGTCGGCGACCTTGTCGGGGTGCCCTTCGGTGACGGACTCGGACGTGAAGAGATGGCGATGAAGCACGGGATTCGGAGGCGAGGGGTGAAAGCGATCCGGGGGGGACGCAGTGCGCCCCATCCGCTCAAGTTAAGGCACCGTACGACGTCGAGGGAGTGGGCGCACCGACGGCCGACGCCGGCCGCCACCCGTGTCGTGCACCGGGCACGACGGACCGCCACGCGTCAGTCGAGCGAACCGATCTCGGATTCGAGCGCCTCGCGCAGCACCCGTTCGGCCTCGGCGGCGGTCCCCGCCTCGAGCGCCGCCGCCGCGGCCTCCGCCGCCCGGCTCACGTGCACACCGCGGAGGATACGCTTCACCGCAGGCAGCGAGATGGCGCTGACGCTGAGTTGCCTGATGCCAAGGCCGACGAGGGCGTACGCCATCAGCGGCTCCGACGCCATCTCCCCGCAGACGCCCACCGGGATCCCCGCCGCCGCACCCACCCGCTGGGTGCGCTCGATGAGCCGCAGCACGGCCGGATGCAGCGGAGTGAACCGCGTGGCGAGGCTCGCGTTGCCGCGGTCCACCGCGAGCGTGTACTGCACGAGGTCGTTGGTCCCGATGCTGAAGAACGCG
>CAIRBD010000191.1 GCA_903876745.1 uncultured Gemmatimonadota bacterium | reverse complement strand
CCCAGAGACCTCCGTGTCTCTTGTTCAGCGGACGTTGACAGACCAGCAACTTGTCTCCGTCGTTCACCACGGCAGCGAGTACCCGAATTGTCGCGGGACGCTCGCTCGTCATAGCGTGGCATCGTTGCTGGGGTTCTGGGCTATGCTCATTTCTCTAGTTGCGACTGAGAGGTGACGGTTCATGCACCCGAAGCTTCCTCCATTGCGACCGAACCGAGCAGCCGGACCGCGTCGCCAAGTCGGGAGAAGCGCTCATCTGGCGCGAGCCCGCGGGAAAATCGCGCAAAGATCTGCTGCGCAATCACCGCAATCTTGAACATCCCAAACGCCCGATACCACGTCATCGGCACGAACTCCCGCCCCGTCAACTCTAGATAGCGCGCCCAAACCTCCGCCCGCATGTAGTTCCCAGGCAAAGCGGTGGAGCCGAGACCAAGCGCACGAAAAGCAGGATGATCCGACGCCTCCACCCAATACCCAAGCGTCGTCCCCACATCCAGCAGCGGATCCCCGAGCGTCGCCATCTCCCAATCCAGCACGCCCACTATCTGAGTGAGGTCCGAACCAGAGAGCACCAGATTGTCATACTTGAAGTCATTATGTACCAAACATGACCCCGAATCCCCCGGCTGGTTAGACAGAATCCAGCCACCCACCTCGTCCATCGCCGGCACATCCTCAGTCCTCGACTTCTCCCATCGAGAAGTCCACCCCGCCACCTGCCGAGCCACGTAGCCAGACCCGCGCCCCAGCGCAGCGATCGCCGGATCATCCGGCCCGATCGAGTGGATGGCCACCAGAGTCTTCACAAACGACTCCGACAACCCGCGCATCACCTCGGCCCCCGGCACGGGATCCGGCACCCCCCGCAAGATCCGCCCCGCGACCCGCTCCATTATATAGAAGGGCGCTCCGACAATCCCCGCGTCCTCGCACAGCGCCACCGGCCGCGGCGCCGCGACTCCTCGGGCAGCCAACACCGAAAGGATCCGGTACTCCCGCGCCATATCGTGCGCCACGCCGGGCCCAACGCCGCGCGGCGGACGACGCACCACGAAAGTGCCGCCGTCCGCCGCGATCTTATAGGTCAGATTCGAAAAGCCGCCGGGGAACTTCTCCACCTCCCGCACCGCGCCCACGCTCGGCGCGTGCTCGGCGGTCCACGCGCTCAATGCCGCCTGCGGCATCTCGTCCGCTGCGTCGCTCATCGCTGTAGTCCGAAGGAGGGGTCGGTCGGTTTACTCAACATATTGAGTATTTTTGCTCAATGCGTTGAGTAGTTGCTGTGCCTGCCCGGCCCCGGCGGTGCGCCGCGCGCGAGCGATAGTCGGGTCGCGTTGGATCTGCATGCTGGGTGTTCAGGAGGTGAGGATGCGAAAGAATGTTGCCGCGATGCCTCCGTGCCCCCCCCCCGCAGAATCCCGAGAGGTCTCCAACGCCGCCTCGTCAAGCACGGTGAGCTTGAAGGTGGTGGGCCGCAGTCTTCTTACCTGAGAGTGATGACATGCATAGATAACTGCCTAGATCTATACATATGGCGACCGACATGTATAGAGCTCTTGCCTGCCCCGATGCCCTATTCCTTCCCCCGCTTGCGACTCGGCAACCCATACTCCTTCAAGATCCGCCGCGCCACGCTCGCCTTGTGCACCTCGTCGGGCCCGTCATAGATCCGCGCCGCCCGCTCGTGCGCATACCACCCGGCCAGCGGCGTGTCGTCCGTCACGCCGAGCGCGCCGTGCACCTGAATCGCGCGGTCCAACACGCGCTGCAGCACACCGGCCACGTGGAACTTGATCAGCGAAATTCTTTCCCTCGCTTCATGAGCTCCGCGCGACTCGATCTGCGCCGCCGTGTCGAGTACCAGCAACCGCGCCGCGTCCATCTCGGCGCGACTCTCCGCGATCCAGAACTGCACGGCCTGCTGATTGCCGAGCGGCTCTCCCGGCGACAGCTCACGCGACACTGCGCGCTGACACATCAGCCTAAACGCGCGTTCGCAAATGCCCAGCCACCGCATGCAATGATGGATGCGACCGGGGCCGAGCCGCTCCTGCGCGAGCATGAACCCGTCACCCTCGTGCCCAAGGATGTTCGTCACCGGCACGCGCACGTTCTCGTAGCGCAGCTCGGCGTGGCTCATCCAGTCGCTCCCCGCGTGCCCGAACGTGCTGATGTTGCGCACCAGCGTGATGCCGGGCGCGGTCATCGGCACGATGATCTGGCTCGCCCGCTTATGCGGCGCCGCGTTCGGATCGGTCACCGCCATCACGATCGTGAACGCGCTCCCCTCGGCGGAGGAGATGAACCACTTGTGGCCGTTGATCACGTAGTCGTCGCCGTCGCGTACCGCGGTGGTGCCCATCCACACCGGGTTGCTCCCCGCGAACTCGGGCTCCGTCATCGAGAAGCAGCTGCGGATGTCGCCGCGCGCGAGGGGCTCGAGCCACGTCGCCTTCTGCTCGGCCGTGCCGTGATCGTGCAGCAGCTCGCTGTTGCCGATGTCGGGCGCTTGGCAGTTGAACAGATAGTGCCCGATGGGGCTCTCGCCGAGCAACGCCGACACGTGCGCGAACTCGCCGAGTGTCATGCCGCGTCCGCCGAGCGATTCGGGGAGGTGCGGGGCCCAGAGGCCGCGCTTTTTGACTTCGGCGCGGAGTTCGGCGAGGAGTGGGAGGGACTCTTTGAACGGCTTCGCCATCACGCCGGGCTCGGCGGGGAAGACGTGGGAGTCGAGGAAGGAGCGGACTTCCTTTAAGTAGGCGGCGCCGGTGGGGGTCACAGCGGGGTCCCGGGTGCGATGGAATGGTGACGGAGAATGGCGGGGGCGCTCTTAGAATCTACCGACTATGCGAACGATTGGCGGCGAACAATCAGCGGAAACGACTCCGCGACCGGCTTCAGCACACGTCCTGAGGCTTCCGCTCTCCTTGCCGAACGAGAGATCGGAGGGTAGTCTTACCAGTAAGACTACTTTAGGAGTGCCTATGACCACCGCAGCCACTACCACCCTGTCTTCGAAGGGCCAGGTCGTGATTCCCGAGGAGATTCGCGAGCGCCTTGGGTTGAAGGCTGGCGCCCAGTTCGTCGTGGTCGCTGATCGTGATGTCGTGATCTTCAAAGTCCTCGACCCGCCGGCACTGAGTGAGTTCACGGCCCTCGTGGCGCGGGCACGGCAGGCCGCGAAACGCAGCGGGCTGCGTCCGACCGATGTCGCGCAGGCGGTCGCCAAGGTGCGTCGAGCGCCGTGAGAGTCGTGCTCGACACCAACGTTATGGTGTCTGCCGTGTTCTTCGGCGGCGTACCGGGTCGCATCCTGTCGGCGTGGTCGGCGGGCAAGATCGCATTGGTCTTGTCGCCTGCCATCCTGGAGGAGTACCGGCGCGTTGGGCACGAGCTCGGTCGCAAGCGCCCCGATGTCAGCGAGACGTTCGAGCCGCTCCTGACCATCATCACGATGAGCGCGATGATCGTCGACGCGCCGCCGCTGGTGGATGCCGTCAGCGAGGATCCGGACGATGACAAGTTTCTTGCCGCAGCCGTGGCCTCAGCATCGCAACTCATCGTCTCTGGAGACCGGCATCTCCTGCAAGTTTCCGGGTGGCAGGGCATCGATGTGCTAACGCCACGCCAGTTCGTCGATCGATTCCTCGCCCGCTGACACCGAGGGACCTGGCGCGACCGGGCGACGGTTGGAATGAATAACGTTATACGTTATATTCCAGGGTCTTCCCGACTGAGGCTCGCTCATGGTTCGCGTACCGACCCACCGCCCGCCGACACATCCGGGCGCCATGCTGATGGAAGAGTTCCTCAAGCCGCTCGGCGTCTCGCAGACCGAGCTCGCCGAACGCATCGGTGTCTCGTACCCGCGCGTGAATGAACTTGTGCACGGCAAGCGCGGCATGACGCCCGACACGGCCCTCAGGCTCGAGCGGTTGTTGGGAGTTGAAGCGGAGTTCTGGCTCAACCTGCAGCTGGTCTGGGATCTGTACCATGCTCAGCACTCTGAGCAGGCGAAGGACCGGCAGCGGATACGGCGGCTACCGCAGTTGCCGGCCGGGGAAACGGCGGCGTGAGCGATCACGACGAATGCGAGGGCTGAGGCGATGACGACCGACCGCGACATTCGCGCTGAGGCGCACCAACTCGTCGACGAACTTCCAGTGGATGCCGGCTGGGACACTCTCATGTACGAGATCTACGTGCGCCACGCCGTGGAGCTTGGGCTGGCCGACGCCGACGCCGGCCGGACCGTGGACCACGATATCGCGATGGCGCGGATCCGCGCCAGGATTCAGCGCACGTTCTGAGGCTGCCGCTTCGCTGGACGGAGCGCGCGGACCGCGTCGAGGTGCTCGCGATCGTGCATGGCCGGCGGGACCGACCCCAGACGAGTTGGCCCGCCCCGCGAACGCGTCGGGTCATCTTGTGCGAGGTCAGTAGTATGTACATTATATGTACATTCACCACACAAGCGACCGCGGCCCACACGACAGACATGAGAGACCACTACGATTTCAGCGACGCGATCAAGAACCCCTACGCCAAGCGGCTCAGGAAATCGATCACCATCCGGCTCGAGCTGAGTACGGTCGCATACTTCAAGGGACTCGCCGAGGAGCTGGGGCTGCCCTATCAGAGCCTGATCAATCTGTACCTGCGCGACTGCGCGGCATCCAAGCGGAAGCTGAAGCTCACTTGGAAGGGCGGATCACCGCGTCCGGCGCCGGCGAGGCCGAGGACGCGGCCGCCGAAGAAGACGCGATGAATCAGCAAGTATAGTCCGTCGGCTGCTGCGGCCGGCGTCAGCGTAGCGTAACAAGACTACTCCGCCTCATCCACCTCGAACGCAATGCCGAAGTGCTCCAGTAGCCGACTCTCGATCTCGGCCTGCTGTCGCGCGTCCTGCAGCACGCCGATCTTCTCCACCAATCGCAGCGACGAGATGGACCGCACCTGATGCGGCATGGCGATGCTCGCGTGGTCGGCCGTGAGCGTGCCCTTGGGCAGCAGCACCTCGAACGGATAGACCTTGCGTTGCTTGCCCTCGAGCTTGGTGGCCGGCACCACCGTCGCCATGCGAAAGTGCTCGTTGAAGCCGTCGTTCGACACGACGATCACGGGTCGGCGCGTGCGCTTCTGCTCGTGGCCGACGCCCGGTTCGAGGTCGGCCCAGAACACATCCCACCGATGCACGGGCCCGGTGTGCGCCACGGTGTTACCGCGCCACCGCGCTACCGCGTCGCGTCGGTGAGACCGTCGCCCGCCGCTCCGTCGAACGCGCGGTTCGTCTGCGCCATCTCGTGCATGAACGTCGCGTCGGCCGCCGCCTCCGCGTACGCCTCGTACACGCGCTGACGGCGACGGTCGCGGAGCTGTGCGACGATGGCGTCTTCAATGAAGGCATCGGCGCTGGCGGCCTGACCGGAATCCACGAGCGCGCGGACCGCGGTGGCCACGGAGTCGTGAAGGCGGAGAGTGACTTTCTTGAGCGGGTCGCTCGCGATCGATCGACGGCGTCGGGCCGGGATCGCCGACGGGATGGAGTGCTGGACGGACGGTGTCATGCAGTTCCTCCTTCGGCGGATGGCGTGACCGTGGCGCTCGATGCCGTGGATCGCGATTCTGACGTGTATGTATGGTTCTAAGTATGGCTCTATAGCCAGTCTTACGCAAGTCAACGGCCACGCTGGGCCGGACCCTTGAGCGCGGCTACTTCTTTCGGCGCCTGGCTATGCGGCAGAGCGTCGGGTGGGGCGCCGCGGCGCGGCGCGTGTCACCGATAGCAACACATCCGGATGCGCGGCTGCGACACGCAGCAGCACCTTCGCCGGCCCCTCGGGCCGGCGGCGCCCCTGCTCCCAGTTCTGCAGCGTGTCCACGCTGATCCCGAGCAGTTTGGCGAACTTCGCCTGACTCAGTTTGAAGTGTGCGCGCAACGCCGCGACATCCGGGTTCTTCGCATCGAGGAGATCGGCGGCTCTGGTCACACGCGCCGGCCGACGGCGCCCCGCGGCAATCTCGTGCGCTTCCTTGACGCTCTCCATCAGCTGCTCGAACAGGTCCTTTCGCATCGCGCCGTTCCTTTGCTAGTCGACTGCAATCTGGTTGCGCAGTGCGCGCAGTTCCGCCACCGACAGATCGGCACGCACGTTCTTGGGGTACAGGAACACGAGGATGATCTGACCGGCCGATGATCGCAGGTAGTAGATGATGCGAACTCCCCCGCGTTTTCCCCGACCGAGCGCACGCCAGCGGATCTTGCGGAGCCCGCCAGTGCCGGGGATCACGTCGCCGGCGGCCGGCCGGAAGATCAGATGCAGCTGGAACGCCCGGTATTCCGCATCCGAGAAAGCGGCCTGCACCTGCTTCGTGAACAGCGCGGTCTCGATCAGTTCCATGGGAATGGTACGTCATTGGCGTATATACGTCAATGGCGTATAGCTGTCGTTGCGGATGGAGAGGAGCACGCTCCGAACGACACACGCTACGCCCGCCGCGACTGCGCGGACGCACCATTCCACTGCGCCCTACATCATTTCCCCACCTTCTTCGACTTCTCGCTCAACGCCATCCACTGCTCCGTGGTCAGCTGCTCCATCCAGCTGAACTCGCCGGCGCCCTTGATGAATTCCCCGCCGTCGATGCGGATGCACTCGCCGTTGATATACTCGGCCTGGTCGCTCACCAGATAACTCGCGAGGTTCGCCAGCTCCTCGTGCCGCCCCACGCGCCGCAGCGGGATGCGGTTGATGGCCATCTCGTGCAGACTCGGGTCGGGCATCAGGCGCTCCCACGCGCCGGGCGTGGGGAACGGCCCGGGGGCGATGCACACCATCGTGATGCCGTAGCGCGCCCATTCCACGGCGAGCGACTTGCTCATCGCGAGCACGGCGGCCTTGCCGGCGGCGCTCGGCACCACGAACGCGGAACCGCTCTCGGTGTACGTCGCGACGATGCTGAGCACGCGCCCTTTGTGCTTGTTCGCGATCCACTGCTTGCCGACGGCGAGCGTCACGTAGAACGTGCCGTGCGCGACGATGCCGAGCACGGCGTCCACGGCGCGATGCGACAGCATCTCGGTGGGCGACGTGAAGTTGCCGGCGGCGTTGTTCACGAGGATGTCGATGGCGCCGTAGTGCTTCCAGACGTCGGCGACCATCGTGTCCACCTGCGTGGCGTCGCGCACGTCGCAGCCGGTGGTGAACACCTCGCCGCCGTGCAGCGCCATCATCTCGGCGGCGGCGGTCTTCAGCACCTCTTCACGCCGCCCGCAGATGGCGAGCTTGGCGCCGAGTTCGAGGAAACGTTCGCCCATGGCGCGGCCGAGGCCGGTACCGCCGCCGGTGATGAGGACGACTTTGTCTTTGAGCAGGTCGGTTTTGAACATGTGTAATGCTAGTTGTTTTTGTGGGGGGGCTCAACGACGCCTCAGAAACTACGCAGAAACGGCGCAGGAACTACGCAGGTACGGCAAAGCGCATTGGG
>CAIRBD010000190.1 GCA_903876745.1 uncultured Gemmatimonadota bacterium | reverse complement strand
GTGATCTGGTCGCGCACCTGCACGACGGACTTGCCGAGCGACGCGACCCAGTCGGGCATGCCGGCGAGCGCGCGGATCCCCGTCTGCAGCGGCGCGAGGTTCTCGAACTGTTTGACGCCGATGGTGTCGAGGGTGAAGTCGACGCCGAGCGGCTCGAGCGCGCCGTTCTTTCGCCCGGGCGTGTTGACGCCGTAGCGCTCGCCGAAGAGCGTCCACTGGCTGATGGCGCGGAAGCGCAGCACGCCGGCCGGCAGCACGATGGCGTCATCACCGACCCCCGTGACCGCCTGCGACTCGGCGCGGAGGGGCGCGAGGCAGGCGAGGGCGATGAGGGCGGGATTCAGCGCACGTCGGACGGCGCGGCGCAGTGGGAACGGCATCGGGTCGCGGTCTGGGGAAGCAAGCCGCCGGGCGGGCGGCTACTTTTCTCTAACCGAAAGAAGATAACGCAGATTCATACCCCGTGACACACGACGCGCTCCCTTCCGTCCCTTGGCAGCTCACCGGCAACCACTGGTTGTCCATCCCCTGCGTGCATCCCGCCGACGCGGCGATCCACGCCGTCGGCGTCCTGCACCGCGGCGCGCGTTCGGCGGTGGAATTCGCCGGGAGCGATGACTTCCTGACGGGGCAGGGGGCCGCGCTGATGCGGCCCACGATCGCCATCAACGGCCGCCCGGCCGGGCTCGCCGAGCACGGCATCGTATGGGAGCGCGCGCTGCACTGGCTGCCGACCTTCACGACCACCGTGGGCGACCTCATCGTGCGGGGCACCGTGTTCGCGCCGTTCGGCCGCGACGCCGATATCGCCGGCGCGGTGATCGCGCTGGCCGTGGAGAATCGCGGCGATGCGGCGGTGGACGTCACGTTGTCGGTCGAGGGAACGCTGGGGCATCGGCAGCTGCGCGTGCAGTCGCCGCGCCCGTTCACCGACGCGCATCGCGCGACGGCGGTGGGCGACCTCATCGTGCTCGACGGCGCGGAGCCGCCCGGCTACGTGGCGCTCGCGCTCGCGGCCGACGGCGAGGCCGTGGTGGAGGTGATCCCCGGTGCCGCGCCGTCGTACGCGCTGCGCCGTGCGTTGCACGTCGAGGGGCGTGGGCGGGCGGAGACCGCGTTCTATCTTGGCGCGGGACCGGAACGTGATGGCGCGTGTGCGACGGTCGAGGTGTTGCGCCGTCGCGGCTGGCGTTCGCTGCTGCAGCTCACGAGGGAAGCCATCCGTTCACTCGAGCAGGGCACCGGGATGGAGTCGGTGGATTCGCTCGTCAACCGGCATCTGCTCTTCGCGTACTTCTATGGCGTGGGACGCGCGCTCGACGACGCGCATTACTATCTCGTGCGCAGTCGTGCGCCCTGGTGCGCGCGCGGCGTGACCGTGCGCGACTGGGAAGCGCTCGCGTGGACGGTGCCGGCCATCCAGCTCGCCGACGCGCCGCTGGCGCGGGAACTCATCCTGCGGGCGTGCGAGCTGCACGGCTACGCGCCCGGGAACGGGGTGCATTACCTCGACGGCACGCTGTTCGAGCCCGGGTTCACGCTCGAAGGCGCGGCGTCGTATGCGCTCGCCACCGAGCGGTACATCCGCGAGACGGGCGACGACCAGATCGTCGAGGAGCCCGTGCTCGCCGACACGCTGTATCACTCGGCCGACGATCTCGCGGCGCGCCGCGACAAGACGCATCCGCTGTATCACACGGAAGTGATGCTCTCCGGCGCGCCGGCGGCGCAGCCGTTCACGCTGCACGGCAACGCCGTGGTTGCGTTCGCGCTCGAGAGCCTCAAGCGCACGCTCGACGAAGAAGAAGCCAAGGAGATACAGGATCCCGAGGCCGTGCGCGCGGCGATCCGCCGGCACTTCGTGGCGGACGAGGGAGGGAAGGCCACATTCCTCGCCGCGGCCGATCTCGCGGGCGGCGTGACGCGCGACGACGACGCCATCGCGTCGGCGCTCTGGCTGCCGCTGTTCGAGGCCGTGGAACGCACCGACTCGCTCTACCGGCGCACGGCAAAGAAAGTGGGTGCGACGATCGACGGCGGACCGCGTCATCTGGCGCAACAGCTCGCACGCCTGCTCGGCCCCGATGCGTCGTCGGTGCTGGAATGGCTGCGGCGGGCGCCGCTCGATCACGGTCTGGCTGCCGAGTACGTGGACCGGGACGGACGGGCCACGTCGTGCGGCGGCGACGCGTCGCTGTCGTTCCGCACCAGCCTGGACCTGGCGCGGCTCGCCGAGCGGCGGGGCTACAAGCGCTACTGGATGGCCGAGCACCACAACATG
>CAIRBD010000189.1 GCA_903876745.1 uncultured Gemmatimonadota bacterium | reverse complement strand
GGCGGCGTGGCCGGACCTGCCGGCCGTCGCGTCGGCCGCGCAGGGGTCGCCGGCGCTCGCGTCGGCGCTGCAGCGCGCGTTCCGGCCCAAGCACCCCGAGGCGTGGCTCCGGAACCCGCACGCGTGGCTGAGCAACTTCGACATCGCGGCGGTCATGCGGCAGTACGAGGAGGCCGTGCCCGGCTTCCGGTTCCCCGGCGTGTTCCCGAGCGACTTCTCGGCGCCCGACCCGGCCGCGCCGCCCTCCGCGCCGCGGTGCGTCTCGGCGTCGATGTGCGCGCTCAGCGTCGCGGGCCTGCTGCGCCAGGGCGTGCGCCACGTCGGCATCGTGTTCAACCTCGACACGCACGACGGCCGCGGCTCGCACTGGACCGGCCTGTACATCGGCCTCGACCCCTCGCGGCCCGACCGGTTCGGCGCGTGGTACTACGACTCGACCGCCGAGCCGCCGATGGCCGGCATGGACGCGTTCATGCGGCGCGTGCAGCGCGAGGCGGCCGCCGCGTTCCCGGCCGCGCCGCCGCCGGCCTACTGGCGCAACCGCACGCGCAAGCAGTTCAAGAACACCGAGTGCGGCGTGTTCTCCATGTTCTTCATCATCGCGTGCGCCCGCACCGACGCGCCGGTCCCGCACATCTGCACGCGCATCATCAAGGGCGACGACGACATGCACCAGCTGCGCGAGGTCTACTTCCGACCATTTCTCCCGGGGGAAGCGGGCGGGGGCGCGGGCGCGGTAGGGGCGCGCGGGCGCGGTAGGCAGGGTCCCCAAGACACGGACTCGCCGTGAAGCAACAGTTGCAGTTCGACGCATGTTGGCAGCGGGCTGCAGAAACGGGCAGGTCCCGCAATCAAGTTGCAAACTTGCTCCCGTGGACGATTGGCGCGTCCGGCTCGCACAGCGGGTTGGCCGTGCTGTGAGCGGCGTACCACACCGAGACGCGGCCCACCACCAGGCGAAAGAACTGCCGGTCGCCGTCGGACGCCATCGGCAGCGCCTCGTGCGGCGTGCGGTCGGTGATCCAGTGCAGCTGGTCCGCGGGAAGGTCCACGCCTGCGCCGCCGAGGCGCTCGCGCATGTGCTCGACGCCGCCGTGCGCGTCCGTCACGTCCCCGGGCGCGACGACGAGAGAGTCGAACACGCGCGTCGAGCCGGCGACCGTGCTCGCGAGGTAGATGCCGTCGATGGCGACGCCTTCCCTTGTGCAGCAGCCGCCGCCCCACTGGAGGGCGGTGTACTCGTTGTTGCCCCACTCCTGCGCCTTCACGTACCTCCCGCCGTCGACGATCGCGCCGGGCCGATCGATGTGCAGGCCGGGGCGGCGCTGCGTCTTCCCGGCCCCGACGTGCGACTCCTGCACCGTCAGGTACGCGACTCGGTTGCTCCGCCATTCCTTGGCCGAACCGTCCGGGCCGAAGTCGACTGCCGCGACCGGGCAGCTCGCTATCAGCGGGAGGTACCCGTGAAGGCTCTCCGGCAACGTGTCCTTCGCGTCGAAGAACCGGAACGGCATCATGTTGACGTCGATGCCGCTGGGCTCGGGGAACGCCGCCTTGATCCACCTCGTGCCGGGCCACGACGTGCCGGGCACGAGAGTTTCTCTCCCCACGTCCACGCGGAAGGCCGTCGAGGTCCGGTCGATGTGGCGCTCGTAGTACTCGTCGACGTCGTCGAAGACCGTGCCAAGCACGAGCCCGTTGCCACGCAGCTTCGAGAGCCGCACTGCTGCTGCAGGCGGGTCAACGGGCTGCCCGCACGGGCGAGGCCGAGGCCGTCGAGGCC
The DNA here is from genome assembly GCA_903876745.1 of uncultured Gemmatimonadota bacterium. Taxonomy (GTDB): domain Bacteria; phylum Gemmatimonadota; class Gemmatimonadetes; order Gemmatimonadales; family Gemmatimonadaceae; genus Fen-1231. The sequence goes on along the minus strand of CAIRBD010000189.1, from coordinate 19 downwards.
GTCGCGGCGGGCGAGCGGG
>CAIRBD010000188.1 GCA_903876745.1 uncultured Gemmatimonadota bacterium | reverse complement strand
CAATCCAGCGGACGCCGCCGAGAGCATGAACCAGAGGATCGGCCCGGCGTAGCCGCTGAACGCCGAGCCGTCCTCGAGCGTGAACATCAGCGCCGTCCACACGGCCAGGTAGGCGAGGCCGCCGAGCCGGGCCATCCGGAGCAGGCGTGCTTCGTTGGCGAAGCGCCCCAACATCTCGAGTCCCAGCGCGCCATAGCCCGGGTAGCTGAGATGCTGCAACCAGAGCGTTTGGTGCCCGCGGCTACCTATCGCCCACTCCACGTAGTTCAGGAGCACGGCGATGGTGAGCCACGACAGCAGGACGCGCTGTGACGTGTCCAAGCGGCACGCGCGGCGAAGGCCGTTGGCCACAGGGAGCAGGGACGCTCCCAGGTAGAATTGCGCGATCCTCACCGCGCTCCGTTCATCACGGCTCTCCGAGCAGGAGGGCGCTGCCGTCGTCGCAATACGGCGGACAGGGCATACCGTACTCGCCGAGAGTTCCGGCGGTCATGTCCTTGTCGTCTGAGGTGACGCCGACAGCCACGAGCGTTGGTTTGATGCTCGCATCAACGCCAACGTAGAACCTGATACCGGTCGCTCCAGGCTGGCCCAGGATCTGGTCGAGGATCTGGCGGTCGAACAGCCAGGCGTTGATCGGGAGAAGTTGCATCTTTCTGGCCCGTGCGGTCATCGCGATTGCGTCCGGCAGTGTGATCACTTGCGAGCGATCGGTCATCGGCGAGTCTCCAAGGTGGATGGAAATCGCGCTTTCTGCAATGAAGCGCGACCTCGGAGAGCTAGGGGAATGTCCCAGACGACGAATTGGGGAAAGTGCTAGGCAATCGGGCGTGTCCTGACCGGTTACTTCGGGCCGCAGAACCGGCCACCCCCAACGCTTTTCGGCCACCCTGTGTCCAACCTTGCCGAGACGATGACGACACCCGCAGTCGCAGCATACGGCACCAGAGAGGATGAACGATCGCTGGTCGCCCGGGCGGCGGCCGGCGATCGGGGGGCGGCGCGCGCGCTGTACGACGCGCACGCGGCCCGTGTACACCGGCTCGCGTTCCGGCTCTGCGGCGACGCGGACCTGGCGGCGGATCTCACGCAGGACGTGTTCGTGCAGGTGTTCCGGCAGCTGAAGACGTTCCGCGGGGAGTCGAGCTTCTCGACCTGGCTGCATCGCGTGGCGGTGACCACTTCGTTGAACTCGATGCGAAAGGTGCGTCGGCTGCGGGAGCGGGAGACGGAGATCGATGACGCACGTGACGTCATCGACGGCACGGCGGCTGCGGATCCAGATCTGCGCGCCGCGCTCGCGGGGGCGATCGATGCCCTGCCGGATGGACTGCGGGTGGCGCTCGTGATGCACGCGGTGGAGGGCTACACGCACACGGAGATCGGCGAGGCGCTGGGCATCGCCGAAGGGACGAGCAAGAAGCGGGTGTTCGATGCGCGGGCGCTGCTGCGCGACGCCCTCGCGAACCACTGGGAGGCACGATGATGGACGACCGGCGACTCGACGAACTCCTCGACGATGCGGCACGCAGCTATCGCGTGCCGCCGGAGGCGCCGTTGGATGCGATGTGGGCGGGGATCGAGCGCGAGGTGTTCGATGCTCCGATCGCCACGCGCCGCACGATCGGCTGGCCGACGTTCTCCGCGGCGGCCGCGGCGATGCTGCTGGTGGGCATCGCGCTCGGACGGTTCACCGCCCCGCGTGCGGCGAACGCTCCGGTGGTCGCGGCCGCGACACCGGTGCTCGCCGCGTCGGCGAGCGATCCGTACCACGTGACCACCGAGGAGT
>CAIRBD010000187.1 GCA_903876745.1 uncultured Gemmatimonadota bacterium | reverse complement strand
GCCAAGGCCATCGACCTCCGGCCGACCCACATCTCCTTGTACGGCCTGACCATCGAACCGCGCACGCCGCTGGGCCGCTGGCAGGCCCGGGGTGACGTGGACGCGGCGCCGGACGACCGGTACGCCGAGGAGTATCTGGAGGCCGTCGAGCGCCTGACCGCCGCCGGATACGAGCACTACGAGGTCTCCAACTTCGCGCTCCCCGGGCACCGGAGCCGCCACAACTCGGCCTACTGGCAGCGCGTTCCCTACCTCGGGCTCGGTCCGTCTGCGCACTCGTTCGACGGCGTGTCGCGGCGCTGGAACGAGCGCGCGTATGCCGCGTGGCGTGACCGGCTGGCCGCCGGCGAGCACCCCACCGAAGGCGCCGAAACGCTCTCCGGCGACGAGATCCTCGCCGAAGAGGTCTACCTCGGCTTGCGCACGTCCGACGGCCTCGCCCAGGCCCCGGCCGACGCCGAGTTGGTTGGCCAGTGGCATCGCGCCGGGTGGGCCGCGGTCACCGACGGCCGCATCCGGATGACCACCGAGGGCTGGCTCCGCCTCGACGCTCTCGCCGCCGCCTTGACGGCCGCTCGAAGTCGTTAGATTCCCTGAACTTATGCCATCGCCAGAGCTCAACGAACGCGAACGACAGGTCCTCGAAGCGGTCATCCGATCGTATGTCGAGACCGCCGAGCCCTTGGGCTCGCGCACGTTGTCGCGCCGGTTCGGGCTCGGCGTGTCGCCGGCGACCATCCGCAACACGATGAGCGACCTCGAAGACAAGGGGTTTCTCTTTCATCCGCACACGTCGGCCGGGCGGGTGCCCACGGAAAAGGCGTACCGCGTGTACGTGGACGAGCTCATTCCGCTGTACCCGCTGGCCGGATCGGAGCGGGAACGGCTCGCCGCGGAGATCACCGCGGGCGGCTCGGCCATCGAGTCCATCCTGCGTCGCGCCGCACAGAGTCTGGGGGTCCTGACCCAGGAGCTGGGCGTGGCGCTCGGCCCCCGGCTCGACGAGACCATCCTCGAGAAACTCGAGATCGTGCGGCTCACCAGTGAGAAGCTGATCCTCGTGCTCTCGCTGCGCGGCGGGCTGATGCGCACGATCTTCATAGAAGTGCCCGGTGAGATCGCCGATCAGGCGGTAGCCGAGGTGCAGCTGGTGCTGAATCAGCGGTTGGGCGGGTTGTCGTTGGCGGTGATCCGGCAATCGCTCGGCTCGCGCCTGCGCGACGCTGCCGGCACAGGCGGCAGCACCGAGTTGCTGAACATCTTCCTGCAGGAGGGGGACCAGCTGTTCGACGTCCCCACCGTGGCGGAGAGTGACAACCTCGTGCTCGGGCAGGCCAGTCTGCTGGCCGACAAGCCCGAGTTCTCGAGCGGCGAGCAGATGCGCCGCATCATCGAGCTGACGGAGACGCGCGACGAACTCGCGACGCTGCTCCGCGGCCGGAGCGCCCATGCCGGCGTGCAGATCACCATCGGCAACGAGCATGGGTCCTCGTTGCCGCGCGGGCTCACGGTGGTCACGGCCGAGTACCGTGCCGGGAGCATCGCCGGCGTGATCGGCGTGATCGGTCCCACCCGAATGCCCTATGACAAGGTGATCGCGCTCGTGTCGCACACCTCGTCGCTCGTGACGGAGTTGCTGGCGTGAACGATTTCTACACCATCCTTGGCGTACCGCGCGACGCGTCGGACGACGAGATCAAGCAGGCGTATCGTCGGCTGGCGATGCAGCACCATCCCGACCGCAACGGCGGCTCCAAGGAAGCGGAAGAGAAGTTCAAGGAGCTGACGGAAGCGTACGACGTGCTGCGTGACGCGCAGAAGCGCGCCGCGTACGACCGGTACGGCGAGGCCGGGCTCAAGGGCGCGGGCGGTGGCGGGGCGCAGTACCACCACGTGGACCTCAGCGAAGCGCTGAACATCTTCATGCGCGACTTCGGGCTGGGCGACCTGTTCGGCGGGGCGGGGATGGGACGCCAGCAGAACGGTCCGCGCGCCGGCGCCGACACCAAGGTGGAGGTGCGGTTGACGCTCGCCGAAGTGGCGACGGGCGTGAGCAAGTCGCTCAAGCTGAAACTGCTGGACCCGTGCGACCGCTGCAGCGGGAGCGGCGCCGAGAACGGCTCGCAGCCCACGCGCTGCCCGACGTGCGCCGGCACCGGCGAGGTGCGGCGCGCGCAGCGGTCGTTCTTCGGCAACTTCGTGAGCGTGGGGCCGTGCCCGACGTGCCAGGGCGAGGGCTCGACCATCGCGTCGCCGTGCAAGTCGTGCCGCGGCGAGGGCGTGCAGCGCGGCGACTCGACGCTCCCGGTGAAGATCCCCGCCGGCGTCGCCACGGGGCAGTACATGCAGATGCGCGGCGTGGGGAATGCCGGATCGCGCGGCGGGCCGCGCGGCGACGTGATCGTGATGTTCGACGTGCAGGACGACGAGAAGTTCGAGCGCGACGGCGAGGATCTCTATACGGAGATGCTCATCAGTTTTCCGCAGGCCGTGCTCGGTGTGGAGCTCGAAGTGCCCGGCGTGCTCGGGCCGATCGCGCTCAAGGTGCCGCCCGGCACGCAGAGCGGGCACATCTTCGAACTGCGCGGGAAGGGGCTGCCGCGGGTGAATGCGAGCGGCGTCGGCGACCTGCACATCCGCGTCCAAGTCTGGACGCCCAAGGACCTGAGCGAAGCCGAGCGTCAGCTCATCGAGACGCTCGATCGCGTGGCGTCGGCGCCGCCGGCGCGGCACGACAAAGGATTCTGGGCGCGCATGAAGGAAGCGCTCGGCGCGTGACGGCCCACCGGTGCGAGCACCGCGCGGCATGACGGCGAACTGGCTTCGGCTCGCCGTGCAGCCGAGTGCGCCGGAGTTGCGCGACGCGGTGAGCGCGGCGCTCTTCGCCGCCGGCGCGCAGGGACTGCACGAAGACGGCGCGCTGCTCGTGACGCATCTCGAGCCGGGCACCGATCCCGCGCCTTACGTAGAAGCCGTGCGCGCCGTGGATGGCGCGATGACGTACACGACGAGCGACGTGCCGCCGGTGGACTGGACGGCGACGATGCGCGAGCGCATCACCGCGCACACGCTCGGCGCGCTCACCGTGGCGCCGCCCTGGCTCGCCGAGGGCACCGATCCGCGCACGACGATCATCATCGAACCCGAGATGGCGTTCGGCACCGGCGAGCACGGCACCACACGCGGCGTGGTGCGGCTGATGCAGGCGGTGATCCGTGAGGGCGATGTGGTGGCCGACCTCGGCGCGGGGAGCGCGGTGCTCGCCATCGCCGCGGCGAAGCTCGGCGCACGGCGCGTGGCGGCCATCGAGATGGACCCCGATGCCATCCCCAACGCCGAGGAGAATGTGCTGCGCAATCACGTTGCCGGTCGCGTGACGGTGATCGAAGGGGACGCCGCGGTGCTGCTGCCGCTCGTCGCGCCGGTGCGCGTGGTGCTGGCGAACATCATCTCGTCGGTGCTGCTCGAGTTGCTCCCGCGTATCGCACGCGCACTCACGGAAGACGGCGTGGCCATCCTGAGCGGTATCCTGTTCGAGGAGCGCGCGAAGATGCTTGCCGCGCTAGAGGCGGGCGGATGGCGCGTGCTCGCCGAGGACGCCGAGGACGAGTGGTGGTCGGTGGCGATCGCGCGGAGCGCGGCATGAGCGCCCCGACGTTCGTCGTGACCGAGCCGTTCGAAGCGGGGCAGACGGTCACGCTCGGCGAGGACGCGGCGCATCACATGCGTGTGCTGCGGATCGAGGTGGGGCAGCCGGTGGCGTTGCTCGACGGGCAGGGCGGTTCGGGCGTCGGCGTGCTCGTGCGGCTCGCCAAGCGCAACGCGAGTGTGCAGGTGGAGCACGCCGCGATCGTGGAGCCGCCGCCGGCCGTGCACCTGATCGTACCGATCGCCGACCGCGACCGCATGCTGCTGCTCGCCGAGAAGGCGACGGAGCTGGCCGCGACGAGCTGGCGCCCGGTGATGTGGAAGCGCTCGCGCAGTGTGAGTCCGCGCGGCGAGGGGCCGGTGTTCCAGCAGAAGGCCGGCGCGCGGATGGCGAATGCGCTCGAGCAGTCGAAGGGCACGTGGCTGCCCACCGTGTATCCCGACGCGACGCTGGAGCGCGCGATCGTCGCCGCGCCGGCGGGCGCGCGG
>CAIRBD010000186.1 GCA_903876745.1 uncultured Gemmatimonadota bacterium | reverse complement strand
CGGACGCTGCTCGACGGCGGATGCGCGCCGAGGGCGCGGCCGGATGGCCGCGCGGACGATCAGGTCACGCTCGAGGCGGTGGGTCGTCGGGAGAGATGTCGCGCCAGAGCGCGTGCTCGACAAACCCCGTCGCGGCGCCACGCGCGGACGGAACCGCAGCGATCACCGCGACCACGGGCGGAACGAGGAGCGATACGCAGCCGCTGCCGACGGCGCAGCACTCGGCGAGCGACTTGCCGTCGCAGCCGGTGTTGTGGTGCGGCACCGCCGGAGTCGCGGGAGAGGCCGGCGCCGGGGCAGCGTGGTGATGCACACCGGCCTGGGTCGGCGCCTGATGGTGGAGCACGACGGCGGCTTTGCCCGCGCCTTGAGCCATGGGCGTCATGAACGCCATCACCGTCGACTGCCTCGCGAACAGCGCAAGCACCAGCGCGCCCATCGCCTGACGGCGCGCGGGGCGAGAGGGGAGGCGGAGGAGTCTGGAGAGGCGAGGCATGAATGGGTGCCGTGAACCGGGACTTCGAAGGCTAACCACGGCGGCGCGCGCGGCACATCGGAGGAGCGCGACGCGGGTGTCAGTGAAAGCCCTACAGCAACGACTACTGACGTTGCCGGTTGACGGTCAACCGTCAACGGTCAACCGCCAACGTCAGTAGCAGTTACGGTCGCAAACGGTGCATCATGCGTGGGAAGGCGATGCACTCGCGTATGTGCTGCGACCCCACGATCCACGCCACCGTGCGCTCGAGCCCAAGCCCGAACCCGGCGTGCGGGAAGGTGCCGTACTTCCGAAGTGCGAGGTACCAGTCGTACGCCTCTTCCGGAAGCTTCTCCTCACGCAGGCGGTGGATGATCTTGTCGAGATCGTCCTCGCGCTGCGAACCGCCGATGATCTCGCCGTAGCCTTCGGGGGCGAGGCAGTCGTCGCAGAGCACGGTGCGCGGATCGGCCGGATTCTCCTTCATGTAGAAGGCCTTCGCCTCCTTCGGATAGTTCTTGATGAAGATCGGCCGGTCATGGCCTTCGACGAGCAGCGCTTCGTCCTCCGCGCCGAGATCATCGCCCCACACCACCTTGCTCCCCTTGGCCTGCAGCATGGCGACCGCGTCGGTGTAATCGATGCGCGGGAACGGGGTCTTCACCGTCTCGAGCTTGGAGATGTCGCGCTCGCACTCCTTGAGTTCGGCCGGCCGCCGCTCGAGCACACGCTGCACGATGAACGCGAGCATGTCCTCCTGCAGCTTCATGTTGTCTTCACTGTCGTTGAACGCCACCTCGGGTTCGATCATCCAGAACTCGGTGAGGTGGCGGCGCGTCTTCGATTTCTCGGCGCGGAACGTCGGGCCGAAGGTGTAGATCTTGCCGAACGCCGCGGCCGCGGCCTCGCCGTAGAGCTGGCCGGTCTGCGCGAGGTAGGCGTTCCCTTCCTCGAAGTACTCGGTGCTGAAGAGGCCGCTGCGTTCGCCGATGGCCGCCGTGAGGATGGGCGTGTCGACGCGCAGGAAACCGCGCTCGTAGAAGAAATCGTGGATCGCCTGCTCGATCTCGTGGCGGATGCGGAAGATCGCGACCTGCCGCGGCGTGCGGAGCCAGAAGTGCCGGTTGTCGAGCAGGAAGTCGATGCCGTGCTCTTTCGGCTGCAGCGGATAGTCGAGCGGGCTGGCGCCGATGAGCGCGAGCGCGTCGATGCCCAGCTCGAAGCCACCCGGCGCGCGCGCATCGGCACGCACCTCGCCGGTGACGGCGATGCACGCTTCCTGCGTGAGTTCGCCGAAGAGCGCCCACGTCTCGGGGGTGACGGCGTTCTTGACGAGCACCGTCTGCAGGATGCCGGTGCCGTCGCGCATCACGATGAAGGCGACCTTGCCCGAGGAGCGGAGGTGCGTGACCCAGCCGCGGACGGTGACCGTGGCGCCGGCGTGAGCCGAGAGTTCGTTGATACGTGCGTACGTGGTGGTCATCACTTGCCCTTGTAGCTGACCTTGTAGATGAGGCCGCCGACGTCGTCGGCGATGTAGAGCGAGCCATCAGCGCCCTGCGCGAGGCCGGTGGGACGGTGCAGCTTGCCGTCCTTGCCGGGACCACCGTTGCTCGAGAAATCGGTCGCGAAATCGGAGTGCGTGCCCGCCTTGTCGCCGGTGATCGGCAGGAACACCACGCGGAATCCCTGCTGCGGCAGCGGCGCACGGTTCCACGACCCGTGGAACGCGACGAACGCACCCTTCGTGAACTCGGCGGGGAACTGCTTGCCCGAGTAGAACATCATGTCGTTCGGCGCCCAGTGCGCGGGGAACACATACGCGGGCTTCTTGGGCGTCTCGCAACGGGTGGTGATCTTGCCGTCGCCGCCGTACTCGGGCGCCGTCACGAGCTTCTTCTCTTCGGTGGAGTAATAGCAGTAGGGCCAGCCGAAGTTGTCGCCTTTGAGGATGTGGTTGGTCTGCTCGCCGGGATTCTCGGCGCCGTATTCGTTGGTGTGCGTCCACTGGCCCACCGGCGGCGCCTGGAGTCCGTCGCGGCCGTGCATCGTGGCCCAGAGGGTGTTGTCCTTCGGGTTCACGGTGAGCGACACCGAATTGCGAATGCCCGTGGCGTAGCGCGCGCCGTCCGCCATCTTCTGCCCGACCTTGTCCGCGTCGAACGCCCAGATGCCGGCGCG
>CAIRBD010000185.1 GCA_903876745.1 uncultured Gemmatimonadota bacterium | reverse complement strand
TCGCGCAGATCGTGCCCGCCCCGCACCCGGCGCACGGGCGTGATCACGAGCGCGCCATCGTGCACAGCCACGTCTACCGCATCGCCGACCACGATCGCTGCCTCGGCCAAGAGGGCCTTGGGAAGACGCAGTCCCTGGCTGTTGCCCCATTTCTGCACTTTGGTGATCATCGCGTGGCCTCCTCCGGATATACAACGTATATCCATCCAAGGCGCTGCGAGCAACGGAGAGAGCGCGGCGTGCATACGGCATGATCGGCCGATGCACGTGAAACACCGTCACCGGACGGCCGCACTCCGGTTCAGAACATCGCGGATTCCCGCTCGAAGCGTTCGACCGCGGCCACGAGCGCTGGCGGCGTTCGCGCTTACGGCGTTACGCGAAGCACATCTCGAATGAAGTCGCGCAGTTCATCGGTCGCCGATCCGAAGCTGACGACGGGAATCCCGAGGTCCATGGCCATCGCCGTGAACTCGTCGCGCCAGTGCGGTGGTGGTTCAAAGTCCGGTGGCCAGTCGTGAGTGCCCCGGGCCGCAAAGACTTCTTCGCACGCCTCGCGGAGCGCGGTTCGCGCTGCCCCGTCGGCGAACGCTTCGCGAAACAGGAGGATGTCGATGGCGTCTTGCACGCGCTCGTTCGGCATTCCTGCGTTGAGCGGAGGCCGCGTCATGCCGTGCACCTTCTGCGCGATGTGGTGGCGCAGTGACAAGCAGGGCAACTGGGTCGGTCCCTGGATGCCGAACGCCCGGTCGAGGTCGAACGCATTCACCATCTCGATCTCTGTTCGCGTGCCCTCGCCCCGGTTGATGTCGACCACCACCGTACCCCACTCGGATCCATCGAAGCGCACTTTGATGTCAATGCGCACGGTGTTGGCGCGGGACATTTCCAACGGTCTACCCGTGCGCTGGAACGTGAAGCGGCCGTACGGGATCGCGAGGACCTCTTCTACCGCGTTGACGACATCCGGAGTCACCGGACCTCGATAGGTCAGATCAAGGTCTTTGGTCGCTCGTGCGTTGCCCTGGCGACGCAGCTCAAGGGCCACGCCGCCGGTGAGCGTGAAGTGTGCGTCGACTCCCCGTCCGCCGGTGCGTTCGAGTGCGCCGCCGACCGCCATGTACGATATCCAGTCGCGGGTCCGCTTCTCCGATTGGCCGTGACGGCGCGCATAGGCGAGCACGAGTTTCGCGAGATGCCCAACTGAGCGAGGCGGCGGCGTGCGGCTGCCATCCGTCGTGTCGTCCGCCATCATCGCGGCCCGGTCTTCATCGCCTTGGGCGGCGTCTGGTCGTCTCGGCTGCCATCGCCCAGCCGTGCCGCAAGGTGTGTTGCCTCGCGCTCCAGCAGTTTCCCCGTGCGACGACCGTCCTCGATTGCTTGACGTATCAGGGACCGGCTGAGATGTGCGGCGCTGGCGTCAAGAATCGACCGTACGGGGGTGGTCACGGGGATACCATCGAGGACATCCACATCCCCGTCTTCGAGCACTGCGTAGTGCAACGTCAGGTGGTGCGGGATCCCACGGCGCACACGGTGTTCCGGGCGTACGGTGAGGTGAATCGTTGCGGGACTGACATCCGACAGTCCGTGAAACGCCAGCGCCGACTGGTGCGAGATGACGCCCGTGACTCCCCGCTGCGGCCACAGCACGGCCTCCATGTAGGCGCCCTGCGGGAATACAGGATAGCTCGCGAGTCGATAGACCCCGCGGCTCACGCGCTCAGTCACTCCACGGCGCGCCATCGCGACGAGGGTGTTCGGCCGAAGCCCGCCGGCCTTCGCCTGCGCGCTCGTGAAGTAGCCGTGCTGCGACTCGGCCAGCGCGTAGACCTGTCCTGTTATCGAAACTGGCATGCGGTCCATGGATAAAGTGTTACATGAAGTAACATTTTATCCATGGTATTCGTTTCTCTGCGAATTCTCAAGGCCATCCTGGATAAAGGATGACATAGCGTCATACTTCATCCATAGCTGGCGATGTCGCCAGTTTGATGCCGGACCTAGCGCGCGGCATCGAGCTCGATCCCCGCTTGCTTGATGAATACTGCCGCGGATTCGGCCAACTTACCAGCCGCCTCGCCGCGATGGGCGGCTCCGCGGACGCCTACTCCACCAGCAGGTCGACCGGAATCCCGAGCGTGTCACGCAGCGTACGCACCTGCTGCATCGACAACTGCCGACGCCCCGAGAAGAACTCCGACACGCGCGCCTTGCCTCCCATCAGCGGCGCGAGCTCACGCCGGGTCATCCCGCGCTGCTCGAGCATGAAGGCCACGACCTCTCGGGGGGACGAAGCGGAGTCGCTGATGGGATCCGTACGATCCTCATACTCCTGCACGAGCACGGAGAGGAACTCGAGCCGGTCGCGGTCGTCGGCGGCGGCGTGGGAGTGGGCGTGGCCATCGAGGAGCGCGTCGACCTCGCGCACGGCAGCACGGTACTCCTGGTTGTTCCGCAACAGGTGTGGGTGCGAGAAGTCGAGCCGAGCCGGTGCCGCCATGGTGACCTCCCTACAGCGCGTTGCGTTTGATGAGCCGGGCATACGCCGCGTGCGAGACGACGTGCCGGATGTAGACCCGTCCGAGATCGTACCGCAGATCGACGACCAGCCGGTACGCGTTGCCGCAGATGTTGAAGATCGCACGGCGCGGTCCCACGAAATCGGCCGCCGGAAAATCGGCCC
>CAIRBD010000184.1 GCA_903876745.1 uncultured Gemmatimonadota bacterium | reverse complement strand
TCGGCTACGGCGAGCCCGACCGCATCCAGTACGCGTTCCCCGAGCCGCTGCACTGGCAGCTCAACCCCGACGTCACCGTGCGCGGCAAGGGCGTCATGGAGAAGTGCTCGTTCTGCGTGCAGCGCATCAAGGAGGCGGAGAACCGGGCGAAGCTCGAGGCCCGCGAGCTGCACCCCGACGAGTTCACGACGGCCTGCGCGCAGGCGTGCCCGTCGCGCGCGATCATCTTCGGCGATGCGGCGGATGACACGTGGAGCGTCGCGCAGCAGCTGAAGGATGAGCGCGGCTACCACGTCTTCGAGGATCTGAACACCTATACCGCGGTGGTCTACTTGCAGAAGGTCAACCATTCGTCGCCCGCCGCGGCGACCAAGGCGTAAGGGGGCAGCGATGGCAACGATTGCGCAGCCCGTCGACGAACCCAGCCGCCCGAACATCGCGTCGGCGAACGTGCAGCTCCCGGCGGTCCGGGATTACGAGCAGGTCGATGACGAGATCATCGCGACGCTGGCGCCCACCAAGAAGTGGTTCGCCCTCCTCGCCGTCGCCGTGCTCTGCCTCATCATCGGCGCGAGCGCCTGGACCTACCAGATCCACGAGGGGCTCGGCGTCGCCGGCTACAACCCGCCGGTGATGTGGGGCGTCTACATCATCACCTTCGTGTTCTGGGTCGGTATCGGCCACGCGGGGACGCTCATCTCGGCCATCCTGTATCTCTTCAGGGCCGGGTTCCGGACCACGATCTACCGATGCGCCGAAGCGATGACCGTGTTCGCCGTCATGACGGCCGGTCTCTTCCCGATCATCCACATCGGGCGGCCGTGGAAGTTCTTCTGGCTCATCCCGTATCCGAACTGGCGCCTCCTCTGGCCGCAGTTCAAGTCGCCGCTCGTGTGGGACGTGTTCGCCATCTCCACGTACCTCACGATCTCCACGACCTTCCTGTTCATCGGGCTCATCCCCGACATCGCCACGCTGCGCGACCGCTGCCTGAACCCGGTGCGCAAGCAGATCCTCGCCGTGCTCTCGTTCGGCTGGCGCAACAGCGAGGCCGAGTGGCGCCACTTCGTGCGCGCCTATCTGTTCCTGGCCGCGTTCAGCACGCCGCTCGTGCTCTCGGTGCACTCCGTCGTGTCGTTCGACTTCGCGATGGCGCTCACCCCCGGCTGGCACACGACGATCTTCCCGCCGTACTTCGTGGCCGGCGCCATCTTCTCCGGCATCGGGATGGTGTTCACGATCATCATCCCCATCCGGAAGTATTTCAAGCTCCAGCACTACGTCACGCTCAACCACCTCGATGCGGCGGCGAAGCTCTGCCTCTTCACGTCGTGCGTCGTCGGCTGCGCCTACATCATCGAGTTCTTCATCGCGTGGTACGGCGGCGTGCAGGCCGAGCAGGACTACTTCTGGAACCGCGTGTTCGGGCAGTGGTGGTGGGCCGCGTGGATCATGCTCACCTGCAACATGATCCTCCCGCTCTCGCTCTTCTCGCAGAAACTCCGCCGCAACCCGAGCTGGCTCTGGATCCTCTCGATCTTCATCAACATCGGGATGTGGTTCGAGCGCTTCGTGATCGTCGTCCCCTCGCTCTCGCATGAGTTCGAGCCGTGGCAGTGGACCGCCTACACCCCGACCTGGGTGGACCTCAGCATCCTCCTCGGGTCGTTCGGCTGGTTCTTCATGTGGTTCCTGCTCTTCATCAAGCAGCTTCCGGTGCTCGCGATCTCCGAGATCAAGGAAATCGTGCCGCCCAAGATGAAGCGCGCGCCCGGAGGTCACTAACATGATGCAAGGCATGCTGGGCGCCTTCCGCGAGCTCGACGCGACCGTCGCGGCGATCGAGGAACTCAAGCACAAGCAGATCGGCGAGATCACCGTGTTCACGCCGACGCCGCGCCACGAACTCGAGCACGCGGTGCATCCGCCCAAGAGTCCCGTGCGCATCTACACGCTCATCGGCGCGCTCTCCGGCGCCGTCTTCGGCTACTGGATCGCCATCTGGAGCTCCGAGTACTGGCCCCTCGTCGTCGGCGGCAAGGCCATCGCCTCGTGGATCCCCTATACGATCTTCGGCTTCGAGGTGATGGTGCTCGTCGGCGCCCTCTCCACCGTCGCCGGCATGTTCATCCACTCGCGCATCCCGCGGCTCACGCTCACCGTCGGCTACGACGTCCGGTTCAGCCACGGCGACTATGGCGTGTGGGTCGCCTGCGCGCCCGACAAACTCAAGGATGCCGAAGCGATCCTGCGCCATCACGGTGCGGTGGAGGTGCGCGGTGACCGCTAACGTGATCGTGCGCCGCCTCGGCGTCGCCCTGCTGCCTGTCGCCTTCGGCGCCTGCAGCTGGATGACGGACTTCAAACAGCAGCCCTCCGTCGGTCCCTGGCAGGAACTCACGGCCGACTCCGGTCAGCTCAAGGCGTTCCGCGGCCAGCCCTCCGGCTCGGTGTCCACCAACGGCACCGCCATGGCCGTCTGGCAGGTGAGCTACGCGCCGCTGCCGGTGACCATCGACTCGATGGCCGGCATCCAGAACCCCGTCGCCGCCGACGAGCACTCGCTCGACAACGGCCGCAAGTACTTCTCGATCAACTGCGCCGTCTGCCACGGCGACCTCGGGGACGGCAACGGTCCCGTGAAGAGCGTCACGGGGATCGGCTTCGTCCTGCCGCTCACGAGCGACAAGGCCAAGGGCTACACCGACGGCTACATCTGGGGCATGATGCGCAACGGACGCGGCCTGATGCCGCCGATGAATCGCATCGAGGAACGCGAGCG
>CAIRBD010000183.1 GCA_903876745.1 uncultured Gemmatimonadota bacterium | reverse complement strand
AGGCCACAATGATCGACCTTCGCTATGTGAAGAAGCTCGTCGACATGCTCGACGAATCCTCGGTGGACTCCATCGAGATCTCCTCCGACAAGGGGATGAAGATCCGCATCAGCAAGACGCCGGTGCAGCGCGGCACGATGCAGGTGGCCGCACCGATGCAGCAGTTGATGGCGCCGGAACCGCGCCTCACCCCCGCCGTCGGGCTTCCCGTGCTCGAATCGGAGACGGGTCCCAAGGCGATCGCCGCCCCCAAGTCCACCCTCCTCGACGTCAAGTCGCCGATGGTCGGCACCTTCTACGCCTCCCCCGAGCCCGGCGCCAAGCCGTACGTGGCGGTGGGGCAGAAGATCCAGAAGGGGCAGATCCTCTGCATCATCGAGGCGATGAAGATCATGAACGAGATCGAGTCGGAGTTCGCCGGTGTGGTGAAGGAGATGAACGGGACCGACGCGCACCCGGTGGAATACGGGCAGGTGCTCTTCCGCGTCGATCCGAATGGCTGATCCCACACGGCCCGCTGCGCCGGCCGCCCCCGCGGCGTCGGCGACGCCACCCTACAACTACAAGGCGATCCTGCAGCAGATGGTGCAGCAGAACGCCTCCGACCTGCACCTCAAGGTCGGCCGTCCGCCCACCGTCCGCATCGACGGCGAACTGCGAGGGCTCGAGCTCCCGCCCATCAAGCCCGAGGACCTGCGCTCCATCGGCGAGCAGATCATGCCGCCCAAACAGCGCCGCGAATACGACGCCGAGAAGGAAGCCGACTTCGCCATCGGCGTGCCCGGGGTGGGGCGCTTTCGCGTGAACATGTACCAGCAGCGCGGCTCCATCGCCTATGCGTTCCGCGCCATCGCCTTCCAGGCGCTGTCCATCAAGGATCTGAACCTGCCGCCCGTGCTCGAGCAGATCGCGTTGCGTCCGCGCGGGCTCGTGCTCGTCACGGGGATCACCGGCTCGGGCAAGTCGACGGCGCTCGCCTCGATGGTCCAGTACGTGAACGAGCACCGGCACGCCAACGTGATCACGATCGAGGACCCCATCGAGTTCCTCCATCGCGACATCAACTGCCACATCAACCAGCGCGAGATCGGCACCGATACGGGGTCGTTCGCGCAGGCGCTGCGGCGCGTGCTCCGTCAGGACCCCGACATCGTCCTCATCGGCGAGATCCGCGACCTCGAGACGCTCGAGATCGCGCTCAAGGCCGCCGACACCGGACACCTCGTGTTCAGCACGCTGCACACCACCGACGCCACGCAGACCATCAACCGCGTGCTGTCGTTCTATCCGCCGCACCAGCAGGCCGACGTGCGCTTCTCGCTGTCCACCGCGCTCCAGGCGGTGGTCTCGCTCCGCCTCGTGCCGCGCGCCGACCACGCGGGCCGCATCCCGGCCTGTGAGGTGCTCATCAATACCGCCGCCGTGCAGGACAACATCCGCGACATGAACAAGTCGCTCAACATCCCCGACCTCATCCGCGACGGCACGGTGCAGTACGGGATGCAGAGCTTCGACCAGTCGCTGATGAACTGGTACCGGAAGGGCGTGATCTCCTACGAGAACGCGGTGTTCTACTCCACCAATCCGAGCGAGTTCGCGCTCAAGGTGCAGGGCATCGCCGGCACCAGCGACACGAGCTGGGACTCGTTCAGCCAGGATGTGGCCGGCTGATGCGCGCGCACCTCCCGATCATTCCCCGTCGCTCCGCCATCACCTGATGTTCAAGAAAGTCCTCATCGCCAATCGCGGCGAGATCGCCCTGCGCGTCATCCGCGCCTGCCGCGAGCTCGGCATCGAGACGGTGGCCGTGTACTCCGAAGCCGACCGCGAATCGCTGCACGTGCGCTTCGCCGACGACGACGTGTGCATCGGTCCCGCGCCGGCCCGCGAGAGCTACCTCAAGATCCCGCGCCTCATCGCCGCCGCCGAGATCACCGGCGCCGACGCCATCCATCCGGGCTACGGCTTACTCGCCGAGAACGCGGAGTTCGCCGAGATCTGCATCGCGAGCAACCTCGCCTTCATCGGCCCGACGCCCGACCAGATCCGCACGATGGGCGACAAGGCCGCCGCCCGCGCCGCGATGATCGCCCACGGCGTCCCCGTGGTGCCCGGCACGCCGGGCCCCGTCGAGGACGTCGACGAAGCGCTCGCCTTCGCCGAGCAGGCCGGCTTCCCCGTGATCATCAAGGCCGCCGCCGGCGGCGGCGGCAAGGGGATGCGCGTGGCCCGCGACGCCGATGACTTCGCGCGCAGCTTCCAGCTCGCCCGCTCCGAAGCGCTCAGCGCCTTCGGCAACGGCT
>CAIRBD010000182.1 GCA_903876745.1 uncultured Gemmatimonadota bacterium | reverse complement strand
GGATCCGCGCCGTGGGACCGCGCGACACGAGCGTCACGATCATGGTGCGACTGCACGGCACCGGGATCGTGCGGCGCGATGTCACGCTCGCGTCGGTCGCGGAGATGGGGCTCGACGCCTCGCTCGTGGGCGACGCGGCGGCACCAGATGCGTCACGCGCCGGCGCGGTGCTGCACGGCGAGGTGCGCGACTCCACCGGCGCCGCGCTGAGCGGTGCGCGCGTCGCCATTGCGGGCAGCACGGTCGAGGCGCGCACCGATTCCGCGGGACGCTTCACCACGGTGCCGCTGCCAACCGGCACCTGGCGCGGCACGGTCACACGCCTGCCGTTCGGCGAGCAGAAGTTCGTCGTGAACTCCTACGCCGGCGACAGCATCCGCCTCGACGTGCGACTCTCGCGCGTCACCGCGCTGAGCACGGTCACGGTGCGCGAGCGCGCCGTCTCCGGCCGGCTCGACGGCATCGCCGAACGCCGGATGCGCGCCGCGGGCTATTTCGTGGATTCCACGGCCATCGCGAAGGCGACGACGATGCTCGCCGTGCTGCACGCGCCCGGGGTGACGTTCGACAAACAGAGCGGCGGCTACGTGGCGTACACGATGCGGCCGAGCATGTCACGCACGGCGACGATGAAGTGCCGGGTGAGCATCTATGTGGATGGGCAGGCGATCAACAAGGACGGGCCCGCGAAGGACAATCCCGATCTCGACGCGTTCAAGAGCGACATCGCCGTGGTGGAGATCTATCCGCGCGCGAGCATGGCGCCGCTGGAACTGCTGGCCGGCGGCGGGCTCGAGTCGCGCGGCGAGTGCGGCGTGGTGGTGATCTGGACGAAGGGGTTCCTCGGCAAGTCGTAGCATCGCGACGACCTGCCGAGGACTCTGTTCGTTTACGGCTTCTTCCCTTCCAGCTCGTCGGCGATGCGCCCGGCGTTGTAGATGGCGCGCAACGCGGCCGGGATGGCCCGCGAGTGCACCGACACCGACCGCGCGACTTCATCGGTGAAGATGAAGTTGTTCGGCAAGGACTCGATGTTGCCGTCGAAGATCAGCCCGACGACTTCACCCTTGCGGTTCACCACGGGGCTTCCCGAGTTGCCGCCGATGATGTCGTTGGTGTGCGCAAAATCGAGCGGCGTGCTGAGGTCGAGCTTGCTGCGCCCGTCGATCCAGCGCTTGGGCAGCTCGAACGGCGGCTTGTTGTCGAACTCGGCGGCGCGGGCGTACAGACCGTAGAAGCTCGTCTTGTACGGCGCCACGGTGCCGTTCATCGGATAGCCCTTCACCACGCCGTCGGTGATCCGCAGCGTGAACGTCGCATCCGGCGGGAGCATCGTGCCGTACGCGGCGTAGATCGCCTGGCCGAGCTTCTCGGCGTTGTTGGCGAGCGTCGCGGCGAGCGCGGTGTTGTGCAGCGAGTGCGCGCGCTGGAGCGGCTCGAGCACGCGGGCGAGCACGATCATCGGGTCGGTGCTCGCGTTCACCGCAGCGATGCCGCCGTCGAGCAGCGCTTTGCGCGCGGCCGCGTCGGTCATCTTGGTGCCGGCGAAGAGCGCGTTCACGGCGGCGGCGGGCGTCTTGCCGTTGAGCGCGGCCTTCACGAACGGATCGTTGGGGCCGAGTGCGGCGAGGGCCGCTTCCCACTGCGTGGTGAGGAAGCCGCGCTCCTGCGCCATGTCGAGCGGGATGTTGCGCGCGACGGTGGCCTTGGCATTGGCGAGCGCGCCGGGCGCGCGGAACGGCGCGTAGCGCAACGAGTCGGCCTTCGGCTCTTCGACGGCGATGCGCACGAGGTTGAGCGCGAGCGTGAGCGCCGTGGAACCGGTCGGCGCCTGAAAGCGCGCGGCGGTCGCGAACGACGCACGCTCGGCGTTGGCCGCAGTGATCGCGTCCCACGCGCCGCCGAACTTCGCCTTGGTCTCGGGCTTGGCGTCGGTGCGGGCGCGGAAGTCGCGCTCGAACGCCGCCTTGCGCGCCATCAACGACGAATCGAGCAGCCCCGAGCGATAGCCGGTGATGGCCTTGATGGAGTTCTCAAAACTGAAGATGGCGTCCTGATAGTTCTTCTTCGTGTCGGCGTCGCCCTTGGCCGAGAGGTCCTTGAGGACGGCGTTCTGCCGCTTGAGCTGGTCGAGCTGGTTCGGGTACGCGACGTCGCGGAGGTACGCCATCTGCGCGACGGTGTTGAGGCGGCCCGTGGTGCCCGGGTTGCCCACGACGAACACGAGCTCGTCCTCGGCGGCGCCGTTGGCGCTCCACTTGAGATAGTGCTGCGCCTTGAGCGGCTGGTTGTTCTCGTAGATGCGGAGCAGCGTGAGGTCGATGTCGTAGCGCGGATACGTGAAGTTGTCGGGATCGCCGCCGTAGAAGGCGATGTCGCCCTCGGGGGCCATCACGAGGCGCAGGTCGGTGTAGCGCTTGAAGCGGTACAGCGAGTAGCGGCCGCCCTGGTAGAGCGTCACGACCTGGCACTGGAGTCCGGTCGCCTTGGCGCAATCGCCCTGCACCTTGTTGATCGCGGCGGTGCGCTGCGCGGCCGCCTCGGCGGGCACGGTGGCGGTGATCGCCTTCTGGATGACCGGCGTCACGTCCTCGATGCTCTGGAGCTGGTCGGCGACCATGTTGCTGCACTTGCGTTCATCGGCCGTGGTGGCGGCGACGAAGCCCGTCTCGATGTAGTTCGAGTCCTTGGGGCTGACTTCGGTGGTGCAGCTGCGGGCGCAGTGATGGTTGGTCATCACGAGGCCGTTCTCGCTCACGATGGACGACGAGCAACCCGGAATACGGATGGCGCTGAGGCGCAGGTGCTCGAGGAACTCGGGGGTGGCTTCGAAGTTGTAGCGCGCCTTCCAGTACTGGAGGGGCGGCGCGTCGAAGGTCCACATCGTGCCGAATTCCTTGATGGGCGACGTCGGGCTGACGGTGATGGGCGCGGCGGGCGCGGCGGCGGCGGATGCCGAGGGCGCGGGTGCGGCGGCGGGAGTGGAAGTGCCGCTGGTTGCGCAGGCGGCGGCGAACAGGGTAGTGAGCGCGAGCGCGGCGCGGATGGCGCGGGCGCGGGCGGGGTTTGTCGGCATCGACGAGCTCCGTGGCTGGGTAAACAGCCCGCGAAGCAAGCCGGCTCCGCGGCGTGCTATGAAGATAGCAACCGCGGAGCCGGCAACTGCTGTTCGACGGTGGTTACTTGGCTACGGCTGCCCCGCCCACCACAGCTTCGGCGCCGCCCCCTGCCGCGGCCACACCTCCGCCATCGTGTTGGCGTCGTACAACCGCCCGTTCTTCATCACCATCCCGATCGTGTTCGTGTTCTTGATGTCGTCGAGCGGATTGCGGTCGAGGATCTGCAAGTCGGCGAGCTTGCCGGGTTCGATCGAACCGAGGTCCTTCGCCACACCGATCGCTTCGGCGCCGAAGATCGTCGCGACGCGCAGCACATCCATACGCGGCATGCCACCGCTCGCGATGCTCCAGATCTCCCAGTGCGCACCGAGCCCCTGCAACTGGCCGTGACTGCCAAAGCCCACGCGTCCGCCCGCCGCGACGATCTTCGCCGCCTGCGCCGCGAACAGCGGGAACGACCACGCGCTCTCCGCCCACCAGCCCGGACGGCGCGAGCCCTTCTTCTCGACCTCGGCGCGCGGCGTGAAGCGGTTGAGCTTCGCGTCGTGCAGAATGTCGGTGGTCTCGTACCAGTAGTTCTCGGCCCACGGGCCGCCGTACTGCACGACGAGCGTGGGCGTGTACGTGATGCCGCTCTGCGTGAAGAGCTGCACGGCGTCCTTGTACAGCGGCGCGATGGGCAATGTGTGCTCGGTGCCCGCGTAGCCGTCCATCGCCTCCGTCATGTTCTTCTTGAAGTCGAGGCCGCCCTCGAGCGTGGGCGTGAGATTCTGCTCGCGCGCCGCGATGGCGATGTACTGCCGCACCTTCCGCTCGCCGGCCATGTACTGCTTGATGGTGTTCGT
>CAIRBD010000181.1 GCA_903876745.1 uncultured Gemmatimonadota bacterium | reverse complement strand
CCCTGACCCTCCCCCTCCCCCTTTCCCTCCCCCTCCCCCTCATGCGTTCAACACCTTACTGCGCGGCTCCCATCGTTCCGAGCCAACGCCGTACACCGATTCCAACTCGGCCGCCATGCGCGCATGCGCCGTGGCCGCCACGCCATTCCGTGACTCCTGATCAAGCCCCGCCGTGGGGATCGGTTCCAGAAAATGCACGTGCACCTCGCCAGGGTGCAGATGCAGCGGACCCGGCGGGAGCACCTTCATCGTACCGTGGATCAACGTGGGGATCACCGGCGCCTGCGTGTTGATCGCCATCACGAACGGGCCTTTCTTGAGCGGGCGGATCGCGTACGTCTTGCCGCGCGTGCCTTCGGCGAACACCACCACCGACGACCCTTCGCTCACGCGCCCCGCCACATCCTTGTACGAATCGAACGCGGCCTTCCGGTTGTCGCGTTCGATGAACACCATCCCCGCGCTGCGCATGGCGCGCGAGAAGAGCGGGATGTTCCCCAGTTCCGCCTTGGCCACGAACTTGGCGCGGCGCACCACCGAGGCGAACGCGAGCACGTCGAACAACGACACGTGGTTCACCACGAACACGCCGCCGGCGGCGTTCGCGCGTTCGCCGTGGTGCACCACCACGCGCACGCGCGACGCCCACACCACGGAACGCGCCCACCACCACACGGCGAGGTCGTACGGCCCGCCGGCGCGGTCGCGCATGCCAAGCAGCGACGCGAGGATGACGAGGCTCCCGCAGAACCCCGTCATCACGACGAGCACGAACACTGCGATCGCCGTGCGGATCATGCCGCGAAGTGGTCGTGCCCGCGCGGCAGCGGGACGTGCGTGTCGTTCACGCGGGCGCTCACCACGGGCGTTCCTCCGCTCGCGCCCACATCGCCGACGTGCGTGAGCGAGATCCCGAACTCGCGCGAGAACGCCGCCGCGTCGAGCGACGCGGGGCCGGCGACGAGCAGCTCGTACTCTTCCCCGCTCCGCGCGGCATCGTCATATCCGGCCCCGGGAGCGAGCGGGAGCCGGTCGAGATGCAACGTCATCGGCCGGCGGCTCGCCGCGGCGAGATGGCTCGCCTCGGCGGCCACGCCGTCGGAGATGTCGATCGCCGCGGTCACGCCGTGCTCCGCGAGCCATCGCGCTTCCTTGAGCCGCGGCCTGGGGCGCGCGAAACGTTCCCGATGCGTCACCGACGGTTGCAGCCCGCGCAGCAGTGCCTGCAGCGCGAGCCGCGCACTGCCGAGCGTGCCCGTGACCCAGAGCGCCTGCCCGGCCTGCGCCCCGCCGCGCGTCAGTGCACGGCCACGCGCCACCGTGCCGAACACCGTCACGCCGAGCGTGAGCACGCGCGCGTCACTCAGGTCGCCCCCCACGATGAGCATCCCCGTCTCACGCGCCACCGCGCCGAAGCCGTCGGCGAGCGACATCACCTGGCCGCGCCACGCCTCGGGCAGCGTCATCGCGATCGTCATCGCCAGCGGTTCCGCGCCCATCGCGGCGAGGTCGGAGATCGCCGCGGCGCCTGCCCGGTACGCGATCTCCTCGGCGCTCAACCAGGCACGCGAGAAGTGCACATCCTCCACGAACGTGTCGGTGCTGACCACGAGCTGACAGCCGACGGGCACGTCGAGCACTGCACCGTCGTCGCCGGTGCCGTGCGCGACCGCGCCCCAACGCGAGAGGATCGCGCGGACGGTGTCGAACTCGGAGCCTGGCCCAAGGGGCAGATGCGGTGGATTCATCGACTGGTCAGGATCGTTGAATCTACACACGAAGTACCGGTGTTTGCCGTACTCCGCACATCTCCGCCGCGCAGACCGACGGGTCGCGATACCCCAGGGTCAGAACCGCTCGCCGACCGATGGAAGCTCGGCGAGCCACGGCCCCTGCGACGGCGCCCCGTTGGTACCGTCCGCAGGCTCACCGCCGGGCCAGGCATGCCCGATGGCGGCCACCACGTCATCGAGCGTCACGCCGCGCACGCGCCCCGCACCGGCCAGTTCCGCGGCGCGGCCGTGCACCCACGCCCCGGCCGCCGCGGCGCCCCGCGCCTCCCCCGTTTGCGCGAGCAGCGTGGCGACGACGCCACCCAGCACGTCGCCGCTGCCCGCGGTGGCGAGCACAGGCGTGCCGGCGGCGCAGACCTCGGTGATAACGCCATCACTCACGACCGTGGGCACGCCTTTCAGCAGCACCGTGCAGTGCAGTCGGTTCGCGAGTTCCGCGGGAAGTTCGAACCTTCGCGCCGCCACCTCCGCGGGCGCGATGCCGGCGAGTCGCGAGAACTCCACCTCGTGCGGCGTGAGCACCGCCGGGCGCCCGCCGAGCAGCGCGGCAAGGCGCGGCGTCTGATGCTCGAACGCGTTCAGCGCGTCGGCGTCGAGCACCACAGGACCGGTGAACGTCGTGAGCAGGCGCTCGATCAGCCGCAACGCGTCGGCCGAACGTCCGAGTCCCGGCCCGATCAACATCGCGTGCGCCCATTCGCCGAGCGCCGTCGCGGCGGCGTCATCCGTTGGCCAGGCCGCCGCCATCGCCGCCGGCTCGCCCCCCTGCACCGCCTCGAGACTCGCCGGGGCAACGCAGAGCCGCACCATCCCGATGCCGCTGCGCATCGCCGCGCGCGCCGCGAGGATCGACGCGCCCGCCATCCCTTCGGCGCCGCCCACCACGATGAGCCGTTTGCGCGTGCCTTTGTGTGCGTCGGCGGTGATCGGGGGCACGACGTGCCGCACACGCGCCGCATCGACGAGCGACGGCAGCTCGCTCCACGTCGCGGCCTGATCGGCGAGCCCGATGTCGGCCACGACGATCTCGCCGGCCGCGTCGCGATTCACCAACAGACCGCGCTTGGGCGAACCGTACGTGACCGTGAGCGTCGCGCGAACGAACGCGCCCGCCGCCGCGCCGGTGGTGGCATCGACGCCGCTCGGCACGTCCACCGCCACAACGTGCGCGCCCGCGTGCAACACGCCGATGCGCTCGATGGCTTCGGCCACCGCACCGCGCGGTGCGCCGGAGGCACCGGTGCCGAGCAGTCCATCGACGACGACGCCTTCGCTGCCGTCCGGGGGCGCCGCGCCGACGATCGCACGCGCCGCTTCGCGTGCGGCGAGTGCGTCGGGGGTGCGCGGCTCGCCGAGCGCGAACACGCGCACCGGCACGCCCAACCGCGCCAGCGCGCCCGCGACGACCCAGGCGTCACCGCCGTTGTTGCCGAGTCCGGCGTACACCGCGACGCCGCGTCGCGCGTCGCCGGCGAACCGATCGAGGAGGGCGCGCGCCGTCTCGAGACCGGCGGTCTGCATGAGCGTCCGCGACGGTGTGCCGCTCGCGATGGCGCGCCGATCGAGTTCGGCGGCCTCCACGGCGGTCACCACGCGGACGGGAGTCACCGCTGCGCGCTCACGCGGCGAACGTGCCCTTCCACGGATAATCGCGGTCGAACGCGAGCGTGAAGTCGTAGACGCCGGCAAAGTCGGCGCGTGTGTCCTGCTGCTGCGTGAGCAACAGTCCGAGGTCGACGAGCGTGAACACGATGTCGCCGATGTCGGCCGTGCGCGTGACGCCCCAGTGCTCGAGCACCATCCGCGCGAGCACCCCGTACCGCTCGATGGCGAGGTCGAGGCACCCCAGACACAGCTCGCGCCCCGACAGATGGCGCCGTTCGGGGAGCCGCGCCTGACAGAACTCGAGGGCGGCGAGCACGAACAGGTACGCGGGCTCCTTGAAACGGGGCTCGCGCACCAGGATGCGGTCCATCACGCCATCGCGGAATGCCAGTTCAGCCATGCTCGAGAGTATCGACGCCGCCCGACGCGGCGCTCGCTCAAAAGATGGGAGGGGTGCGTGCCGCGCACAACGGAGGGGCGCTACGGCAGTGACGCCGGTCACACCTCGATCTCGCGCGACGCGCCGCACCCGTCGCGTCGTGTGAAGCAACCTGCAACACCATCACGCAGACCGCGTGGCGAAGCCATCCCGCGCCTTGGGTGTCACAACCGCGTAACCTGTTATCACATTGTGCGTTCGCTCGTCCCGCGCCGTGTGGCAAGCGGATTGCACTCCGCCGAGGTCAAGAACCGCCTCGTGCCTGCGACACCCCCCGTTCGCCGGCGCGCGACGATGCTCCGAGGACGGCCCCGTGATGCCAGGACGCAAGGGATTCACTCTCATTGAACTGCTGATCGTGGTGGTGATCATCGGGATCCTCGCGGCGATCGCGATCCCGAAGTTCGCGAACTCGAAGGAGCAGGCGTATATCGCTTCAATGAAGAGCGACCTGCGCCTGCTGGGTACGGCACAGGAAGCGTTTTTCAGTGACAGCGGGCAGGTATACGCCTCGTCGGTGGCGAGCCTCGGCACGACGTACCACGCCTCGCAGGGCAACACGATCCGGATCTACAGTGCGTCGCAGAGTGGCTGGCGCGGG
>CAIRBD010000180.1 GCA_903876745.1 uncultured Gemmatimonadota bacterium | reverse complement strand
TGCTGCAGTACAACAAGCGCGACCTGCCGAACGCGGCGCCGCTCGCCGACCTGCAGGCGGCGCTGAATCCTGGCTGGGAAGTGACCGACGCGGCCAAGCAGCGCCCGACGCCCGATCCGTTCCACGCCGGCGAGTTCCTCGTGGAGCAGCTCCCGACAGGCGAGTGGATCGAGCACTCGACGTACTTCGAAGCGGTGGCGGTCACGGGCGACGGCGTCTTCGACACACTGCGCGCGGTCAGCAAACTGGTCCTCAAGACGCTGGCGTGAGCCGGCCCTCGCCGTGAATCTTCCGAACTGGCTCACCGTCGGGCGCATCCTCTTCACGCCCCTGCTCGTCTGGCTGCCGCTGCAGCCTGACCCCGGGTACCGGTTCGCCGCGTTCGTGCTGTTCGTCCTCGTCGCGGTCACCGATTACTACGACGGCATGCTCGCGCGCACGCGCGGCCTCGTGACCGACCTCGGCAAGATGCTCGACCCGCTCGCCGACAAGTTGCTGCTCGTCGGCAGCTTCGTGCCGATGTTCTATCTCATGGCGCCGGCGAGCGACCTGCTGCTGCGCACGCTCTCGCGCTACATCGCACCGCGCCCGGTGATGGCGCACCTGCCGTTCGTCATCTCGTTCGGCGACTCGACGTGGACGCTCCCGTTCCCGTGGTGGGTGGCGTTCATCGTGCTCGGCCGTGAGCTCGCGATGACGGTGATGCGGCAGATGGCGGCGCGGCGCGGCGTGGTGATCGCCGCCATCGGCCCGGCCAAGCTGAAGACGATCTTCCAGCTCATCTGGATCGGTGCGGCGTTCTTCTGGTTCTTCGTGGCGACCGTGGACGCGGCCGATACGCGCGACCGCTTCGGGTGGGATTTCCTCACCGTCTTCGCCGGCGTCGTCGGCGCGTTCTCGATGATCGCCAGCGTGACGCTCACGGTGTACTCGATGGCGGTGTATCTGCTGCGGTTCGGGCACGTATTCACGACAAAAGCGCGTTGACGGTTGACGGTTAACCGTTAACGGTCAACCGTTAACCCGTTGTGAACCCGTCATGCAGATCGAAGTCGTAACGATCGGCGATGAACTCCTGCTCGGCTTCACTGTCGACACCAACGCCGCGCACCTCGCGCGCGAGCTCGCCGCCCGCGGCGTCTCCATCGTGCGTCGGTCCACCTGCGGTGACGACGCCGGAGAGATCGCCGGCGCCGTTCGCGAGGCGCTCGACCGGACCGGTGCGGTGATCACCACCGGCGGGCTCGGCCCCACGGCCGACGACATGACCAAGGAATCCATCGCCGCGATCTTCGGGCGCGCGATGCAGCTCGACGAGGCGATCGTCGAGAATCTGCGCGAGCGGTGGAAGCTGCGCGGATGGGGCGGGGAACTGCCCAAGGCGAACATCCAGCAGGCGATGATCCCTGAGGGGTGCGAGATCCTTGTGAACAATCACGGATCCGCGCCTGGCATATGGCTCGAGGACGAGCGCGGTCGTTGGGTGGCGATGCTCCCCGGCGTGCCGCGCGAGATGCGCGGGATGCTCGCGGACGCGCTGCTGCCGCGCATCGAAGCGGCGATGGCGATGGCGGCTACCGTGACGCCGGACGGCGGGAGGGCGCCGGCGCCGCAGGTCATCGCTTCGCGCACCCTCCGCACCACGGGGATCGCCGAGTCCGCGCTGGCCGACAAGCTCGGGACGTACGCCAGGAAGCCGTTCGGACTGTCGCTCGCGTACCTCCCCGGCATCGAGGGGGTGGACCTTCGCCTCACGTCGCGCGGCCGCTCCGCCCCGGAGGCCGAGGCGCTCTTCGATCAGGCCGCCGCGGCGATCCGGCAGCAGCTCGGTGACGTGGTGTACGGCGAGGGGCGGGACGATCTCGCCGACATCGTGCTGCGCACCTGTCGCGAACGGCACATCACGCTCGCCCTCGCCGAGAGTTGCACCGGCGG
>CAIRBD010000179.1 GCA_903876745.1 uncultured Gemmatimonadota bacterium | reverse complement strand
GACCAGAACGTGGGTGGCTATGGCCTCTTCACGTTCGCCAAGTACGGCATCGCGCTCGCCGTGATGCTTCCCGCCACGTTCTGCGCCGGCATCACGCTGCCGCTCATCACGCGCATCCTGCTCACGGCAGGGAGCGGCGAGCGCGCCATCGGCACCGTGTACAGCGTGAACACGCTCGGCTCCATCGTCGGCGCGGGACTCGCGTCGCTGGTGCTGATGCCCTGGCTCGGCCTGAAAGTGCTGCTCGTGGGCGGTGGCGTGATCGACATGGCGCTCGGCGTGTGGCTGCTCTTTCACGCCGGCCGTGTGAGCGCGCCGGCACGCCGCCTCGGTGTGTTCGCCACCGGCGGCATGGTGCTCTTGCTGTTCTACGCGGTGTTCAGCGTGCCGTTCGACCGTGGCATGCTCATCAGCGGCGTGTACCGCTACGGGCGCGTCTCCAAGGCGAATGCGCCGGGCATCGTCTTCTACAAGGACGGGCGCACGGCGACCGTCAGCGTGAAGAAAGCCGAGGACGGCGGGTTCTCGCTCGCCACCAACGGCAAGCCGGACGCCTCGCTCAGCCCCATCTGGTTCTATCACGATACGACCGCCGAAGCCAAACAGCTCGACGGCGACGAGAGCACGCAGGTGCTGCTCCCCATGATCACGCTCGCCCACGCGCCCAAGGCGAAACTCGCCGCCGTGATCGGCAACGGATCGGGGATGTCGTCGCACTTCCTGCTCGGCAGTCCGACGCTCGCGAAGCTCGTGACGATCGACATCGAACCTGAGATGATCCGCGCGTCGCACATGTTCTATCCCGTGAACCGGCGCAACTTCGACGATCCGCGGTCGGTGTTCGTGCACGACGACGCCAAGAGCTACTTCGCCGCGACGAACCAGCGGTTCGACCTCATCCTCTCGGAGCCGAGCAATCCGTGGGTGAGCGGCGTCAGTGGGCTGTTCACGGACGAGTTCTACCAGCGCATCCGCACCTATCTCACCCCCGACGGCGTGTTCGGCCAGTGGCTGCACCTGTACGAGATCGACGACGCGCTCGTGCTGAGCGTGATCAAGGCCGTACACAAGAACTTCCCGTCGTATCAGGTGTTCCTCACGGCCGATGTCGACATCCTGATCGTCGCCTCCAACAAGCCACAGCTGCCCACGCCCGACTGGCGCGTGATGGACATCCCGGGAATCCGTCAGGACCTGCACCGCTTCCGCCACATCGGGCCACAGGCGCTCGACGCGGTGCGGCTCGTCTCGCGCGAGGCGCTCGCGCCGCTCATCGGCACCGGCGCCGGCGCCAACTCCGATTTCTATCCCACGCTCGACCTCGGCACAGAGCTCACGCGGTACATGAAGACGTACGCCACCGGGTTCGGCGGCCTCGGTGACTCGCGGTTCGACCTGGGCGCCGCGCTCACGGAAGCACGGCTGCTGCCCTCGGACGAGCGGCTCGCGTCGCTGAACATCACGCGCGTGAAGGCGCTCTCGCTCGGGCACCGACTGCGCACGGAAACGTTCACCACCGAAGGGCTCGTGGGCGAGGACAAGTCCACGCGCGTGGCCGTCTCGCAGTGGGAGACGCTCCGCGACGTGATCGCCGCCGGGCACGCGCCGGTGGACTGGCAGATCTTCTTCAAACTCGCCACCGACGTGGAGTCGAGCCTGCACCTCGGCACGATGGGGTGGACGGACGAGGCGTACTACGTGAGCGTCACCAGGTTCCTCTCGGCACAGCACGCACCCGCCGATGCGCAGACCGCGTGGCGCTTCCTGCATGCGGTGGCCGGCTATCGGTGGATCGCTGCCGCCGATGACGTTGACGCGCTGGTCACGGCGCGGATGGAAGAGCACAAGTGGCTCGATGACGATCTCCTGCGCGACGCCGCCGTGGTGTCGCTCATCAAGACCGGCGCGCCGGCCCACGCCCGGGGTGTGTTCGACCGGCTCACGGAGTTCTCGGCGCGCAAGGCGACCGATCTGCGGGTGCGGATGCTCGATGCGCACCTCGCCGTGGCGGAGCGGAAGGCCGGGCCCAAACCGACGTCCAAGTAACACCTCTGAACGACGAAGCGGGCGATGACCGTGGTGGTCATCGCCCGCTTCGTTCGTGCCTGACTGCCCGGCCTTACGGCTTCACCGGCGCGGCCTTGGGCGGATGGTTCTGGAAGTCCCCCGCTTTGACCGTCACGAACTTCGATGGATCGATGTACTTCTTCATCGCGGCGTTCACGTCGTCGACCGTCAGATCGGCGATCCACTGCTCGAACTGCTGGTTGTACGCCATCGTGCGGCCGGTGATGTACTGCGACGCGAACAGGCTCGCGAGGTAGCCGTCACTCGACCGGCTCTGCGTCTGCTGCTGCAGCCACCCCTGCTTCGCCTTGGCTACTTCCTCGGCCGTCAGCCCGCGCTTGAGGATGCGATCGACCTCCTCGCCGAACGCCGCCTCGAGCCGAACCACGTTCTCGGGGTTGTAGATCGCGTTCACCATCAGGGTGCCGGCGCTGTCGAGCGACGCCGTGCTCAGCCCGGAGCCCACGCCGTAGCTGATCCCCTCCTGCTGGCGAATGCGCGTGGCGAGCCGCGAGTTGAGGAAGCCGCCGCCGAGTACGGCGTTGCCGATCGTGAGGGCCGCATAATCCTTGCTGTCGTCGCGGACCTTCAGGTTCTGCCCCACGAGAAAGAAGGCGTTCGCCTTGTCGGGCGTCTCGATCTTCGCGTCGTCCTTGGCGAGGTCGAAGTACGTGCGCACGAGCCGCGCGAACGGCTTGGGGCTCTTCCACGCGCCGAATTCCTCCTTGAGCACTGTCGCGACGGAATCCTTGTTGAAGTCGCCCACCACCGCCGCGTCGGCATACGAGGCGCCGACGAGCTCGTCGTAGACCTTCTTCACGTCGGCGACGTTCAGCGCCTTGAGGTCAGCGATCTCTTCGTCGATGCTCTTCGTCGCGAGCGGATGGCCCTTCGCATACGGCGACAGGCGGCGCTGGTACGCGTTGAACGCGAGCGACGTGGGTTCGCCCTTGGCCTGCTCGATCTGAGCGAGCGTCTCGGCGCGGAGTTTCTCGAATTCGGCGGCGTCGAACGTCGGGGTCTTCAGCACCTCGGCCGCGAGCCGCAACGCCGGGATCAGGTTCGCATGCGTCGTAGTGATCTGCGCCACGACGTTGTTGCCCGCGCCGAAGAAGCCGACGTTCGCCTTGATCTTGTCGAAGGCGTCCTTGATCTGCTGCCGGCTGTGTGCCTTGCTTCCCTTGTCCACCATCTGCGACACGTAGCTCGACGCCGTGGCGCGGCCGGTGAGCGACGTGAGGTCGCCGTACCGGATGGTGATGAGCGCCGAGACCGTGTTGCCGCGGGTCGTCTTGGGGAGGAGCGACAGCTTCATCCCGTTGGCCAGCGTGCTGCGCGTGGTGCGCGCGTCGATGTTGGCCGGCGAGGGATCGAACGCTTCGCCCGCGGCCAGCAGCGCGTTCCCCTTGTAGTTCTTCACCATCGCCGTCACGTCGGAGTCGGCCACCGACGCGATCGTGGAGCGCTCCGGCTTCTCCGTGGGGATGAACTGCCCCACCGTGCGGTTCGACGGCTTGAGGTACGCCACCGCCACGCGCTGCACGTCGGCCGGCGTCACCGCCTTGATGCGGTCGCGATGCAGGAAGATCAGGCGCCAGTCACCCATCGACTGCCACTCGGAAAGCTGCAGCGCCACCGACTGCGAGTTGTTCATCCCGAGCTCGATGTACTTGAGCAGCGTCGTCTTGGCGCGGTCGATCTCCTCGGCGGTGAAGGCGCGGCTCGTCGCCGACTCTGTGGTGGCGATCAGCGTGCGGGTGCCGTCCTCCAGGTCCTGGTCCTTGCGCATCGTCGCCTGCAGAAGGAGCATGCCGGGTTCGCGAAGCTGGAAGGCGTTGCCGCTGATGGACGTCGCCTTCTTGGCCTCGACGAGCGCCTTGTAGAGGCGGCCGTTCGGCTCCGCAGTGAGCGCTTCGGTGAGCACGGCGACCGCGGCGAAGTCCGTCGCCGAACCCGGCGGCACGTGATAGCCCGCCATCGCCATCTGCACGTCACCCGTGCGGCGCAGCGTCACGCTCCGTTCGCCGTCCTGCACCGGCTCTTCGGTGTACGTACCGTAGAGCATGTTCCCCTTGTCCACCGAACGCACGGGACGCGGGATGGGGCCGAACTTGTCGGCGATGAGCTTGAGCACCTTCGGCTCGTCCACCTTGCCGGCGATCACCAGCACGGCGTTGTCGGGCTGGTAATACTTGCGGTAGAACGCCTGCAGCCGTTCGATGGGCACGCGCTCGATGTCGCTCCGCGCGCCGATGGTGCTCTTCCCGTAGTTCTGCCAGAGGAACATCGTGCTGAAGATGCGCTCGTACAGCACGCGGAACGGGGAGTTCTCTCCTGACTCGAACTCGTTGCGCACCACGGTGAACTCGCTCTCGAGATCCTTCTTGGCCACGAAGCTGTTCACCATGCGGTCGGCTTCGAGGTCGAGCGCCCAGTCGATGTTCACGTCGGTCGCGGGCACCGTCTCGAAATAGTTCGTGCGATCGTACCACGTGGTGCCGTTCGGGCGCGCGCCGTGGTCGGTGAGCTCCTGCGGGATGTTCGGATGCTTGGGCGTTCCCTTGAACGCGAGATGCTCGAGCAGGTGCGTCATCTCCGTCTCGCCGTATCCTTCGAACCGCGAGCCCGCGAGGTACGTGATGTTGACGGTGGCCGTCGGCTTGCTCGCGTCGGGAAAGACCAGCACGCGCAGTCCGTTGTCGAGCGTGTACTCGGTGATCCCCTCCACGGAGACGCCCTTCTTCATTCCGGCGGGGAGCTGCGCGCCGAGCGTGGAGGCGGCGACAATGGCGAGCGTGAGCGCGGTGGCCCAGCGGCAGGCGAGAGCAGATATCAGGTGACGCATGACGTTTCCTCGGATGCGGGAGCTCGCGGCGCGCGCGGCCGCCTGGATGCTTCCAACCAACCCTGAATCGTGGCACCAAACGGGCCGCGACTCAAGGACG
>CAIRBD010000178.1 GCA_903876745.1 uncultured Gemmatimonadota bacterium | reverse complement strand
GCCGGGCTGCTGCGTTAATCGATGGACTCAGGGGCGCGCCCCCACCCGGCGCGCCGTCCGCAGCGCGCTCGACGACGGGTAGGTCTCGATCGTCCCGATGGGCGTCAGGTCACGACCGACGAGCCCCGCGTAGCTGGTGCCGTAGCGCGACACCCGGAACACCGCGTTCATGTACTGCCCCGCCTTGTTCGGGTCCGCCGCGATGGTGCTCCCTTGCGCCTGCGGGGTGGTCGTCACGGGACTGATGTACTGCCACACCGTCTCCCCGGCGCTCGTGACCTCGAAGAGGTTCCCCGTGAAGCCGCTCGTGATGAGCGTGTTCCCGTTGGGGAGCCGCTGCGCGCCGGAGATCTCGGCCGAGTAGAAGCTCGAGGTCGGCGTGCCCACATAGGTCCACGTCGCGGCGGACGGGCCGTACGCGGCGCCCGTGGCGAGCGTGTAGTTGCCCGACGCATCCACCGGCGGCACGACCTCGTCCACCGACGAGTAGCCGCGCCCGATGCCGTTGTTGAAGATCAGGATGTTGCCCGCACCGGGATAGCCCGGCTCGATCCAGTGCGTGTGGTGCTGCTGCCAGAGTTTGCGATCGGCGGCGGTGCCGCGGTCGTACTGCTGCGCGTAGCCCCAGCGATACAGCAGGTCGCCGCCCTTGCCGCGCGCGCCGCCCGCGTGCCCCGCCGCCTGCGCGGTGGTGGTGCCATGATCGACCACCATCAGCTCGCTGTTGCCGCGCACGCTGAGCATCACCTGGTCGAACGCGGCGTTGTAGTCGATGCCGTTCACGTGGTTGTTGAACTGGGGGATCTGCCCGCCCGTGCCGTTCGCGTCGATCAGTTCCGGATGGTTCACGACCACGCCGTAGTTGTTCTTCGTGGCGTCGTAGTCCTGGATCAAGTGATCCCAGATGTGCCATTCCCACACGATGGTACCGCCGTACGGCTTGGTGGGTTTCACCTCGATCACATAGTCGGGAAGCATGAAACCCTGCGTCGTGATGCTCGCGTCGAGCAGACTGGGCTTGAAGCCCGCCGCGGTCACCTCGGCGAGCGTCTTCTTCTCCGCCGCGAGGATGAGCACGTTGCCGTTCGGCAGCACTTTGAAATCGTGGTGCGCGATGTAGGTGGAACTGTAGTAGTCGTACGCCCACACGAGGGTGCCGTCCCAATCGTACTCCTCGATGCGACCGCCTTCGCCGCCGCCGGTGCTCGGCCCGACGTTCATCATCGCGCTGGCGCGGATCATGTGGCCGTTCTCGAGCAGGTACGACGACCGCCCCGGTTCGCCGGTGCTCGTCCACTTGTGGACGTAGTTGCCGGCGTTGTCGAGCAGATACGTGGCGGTGCTGTGCATCGGCGAGACCAGCGTGTAGCCGGGATACGCTTTCGCCGAATTCTGCATGAGGCCTATAGTGCGCGCCGCGGCGACCGACTTGTCGGGGCGCATCAGGCGGAAGCCCACCTGCAGCCACGCCGACTCCGGGTTCGCGTCGGGGGAGCCGCCGAGTGACCACGACGGATCGCGATTCGACACGCGGCTGTAACCGAGGAACTGCTGCCCGCCGCCGTTCCACCAGGTGCCGCCGCGCATCGCGCGCCAGGGCAGGTTGTTCTGCATGATGTCGCCGGAGGCCGGACCCGGCGGATCGAGCGTGATGCCGTTGGTGACACAGTACTGGTAGTAGCTGTTCGCGTACCAGTCGTTCACCCACTGCCACACGTTGCCGGCCATGTCGGTGAGGCCGAAGCCGTTGGTGGCGTCGCGCGTCTGATAGGTAGTCGCGGCCGCGGGCCAGTTGTAATCGCTCTTGTTCCGCAGCGAGCCGTTGTAGAAGCCGACCGGTGTGGTGCGCGGGTAGTCGCCCGTCTCCCACGGATCGCCGGACCCTTCCCAGTTGGAGAGCTTGCCGTCGGCGTTGGTGTCGTTGCCCCAGGGGAACTGGTAGTACGGATTGGTGTGGCCACCGCGCGCGGCCCACTCCCACTCGGCTTCCGTGGGCAGGCGATACCCGTTCTTCGTGAAGTCGCACGCACCCGTGGTGAGTGTGTAGCACGAGGTGTAGCCGTCGCGCGCGCTGAGCCAATTGGCGAACGCGATGGCGCCGAACCAGCGCACGCCGGTCACCGGGTGGAGTTCACGCCCCGTGCGCGCCGTGAACGTGTTGCTCGCGAAGCTGATCGTGGAGAGCGGTACGGCGGTCGTGGTGTAGGCGTAGATGTCGGTGCCGCCCACGGCATACACCACGCCGGTGCGCACTTCGATCAGCGCGCTCTTGAGCGCCGCATTGAGGTAGGCGATGTACTCGGCGTTCGTCACGAGCGTCGTGCTCATGTAGAACGGCGAGATGGTCACCGAGTGGAGAGGGATCTCGTCGCTGGGATGGTCCGGATCCACGAAGTTGAAGTGGTCGCCCATCTGGAAGCTGCCACCCGGCACGCGCACATACGTCGGCGTGAAGGCGGCCGGTGCGGGCGCGGCGACGATGGTCACGGTGCTGCTCTTCTCGGCGCTGCCTCCGGCGTTGGTGGCGACGAGCTTCACCGTATACGCACCCGCGGCCGCATAGGCGTGCGTCGGATTCTGCACGGTGCTCGTACCGCCGTCGCCGAAAGTCCAGGCCCAGCCCGTGGGCGTGCCGGTGGAACCGTCAATGAAGGTGACGAGCTGTCCCGCGACGGGTGCGGCCGGAGTGAAGGCGTAGGACGCCGTCGGCGCCGTCACGGTAGGCGTGACCGGCGTCGTACTGGTCGGCGTGTCGTGTCCGCTGCAGGCGAGCGCGAGCAGGGAGAGCGTGAGGAGCCGGAGGCTCCGCTGAAGCAACGTCCGGCGCGTCGTCGCGCCGCTGGCGGTGATGGTGCGCACCGTACCACCTCTCGGGATGATCGACCGTCCCCCTCGGGGAACGCATCGCGTGCGATGTTGGCTGGCTCACGGTCGTGAGCGATTGTTCGTATGACGATGCGGGCGTTCGCGCGTTAGCTCGGCACTAACACGGGCACCGGTTGCGCGTCTATACACTGGACGGGGGCCGACGCGGCGAGCTTCCCCGGAGCCTTCACACACCTCGCACACCCCCGGATGACGCGCTCGCGTATTTGCCTTCTGACCGCCACCGTGATCGCGGCCGCCTGCAGCGGCGGCGGCAACAGCACGCCCTCGCCTGCCACGCCGACGACACCGACCGTCACCGTGCCGGGCGCACCAACGGGCTTGGTGGCCACCGCCGGCAACGCCGCGGTCAGCCTCGCGTTCGTCGCGCCGTCGTCCAACGGCGGGGCGGCGATCACGTCGTACACCGCGAGCTGCGCCGGCGGCGGCGCAACACTGTCCGGCGCCGGTACCGGAAGCCCGGTCGTCGTGAGCGGACTCGCCAACGGCACGGCGTACACCTGCACCATCGCGGCGACGAACGCCAAGGGAACGGGTCCCGCGTCCGCGGGAGTACCCGTCACGCCCGTCGGCACCGTCGCGCTCGGCGCTTTCGCGGGGAACATCGTGCTCGGCGCGCCGACGGGCTCGTCGATCAAGGCGAACATCTACGCCGCGGCGCAGAGCGGCACCGTGTACATCGCGTACGGCACGGTCCCCGGCATCTACGACAATCAGACGCAGCCCGTGCCGCTCGTGGCCGCGACGCCGGTGGAGATCACGGTGAACGGGCTCGCGCCCGACACGCGCTACTACTACCGGCTCTACTACCAGAGCGGTGGCGCCGGTTCCGGCCCCACGGACGAGAACACCTTCCACACCGCGCGCCCACCGGGGAGCACGTTCACGTTCGACATCCAGGGCGATTCACACCCTGAGCGCGACGGCAAGGAGTTCAACGCCGCG
>CAIRBD010000177.1 GCA_903876745.1 uncultured Gemmatimonadota bacterium | reverse complement strand
CACCGCCGCGGCGGCGGCCACGATCTGTTCGTCCGCCACCTTCCACTGCTTCTGCTCGATCGCCTCGCGGACCCCGGGAACGGTCTTCACACCGTACCCCGTGTACAACCCGGGCGCGTACAGCAGATGCTTGTACCACGGCCGCATCGGCAGGCCGTTCGGCCCGAGCAGCATCTGATCGGCGTTCCGCAGTAGCGCATTCGCCGCCGCGAACTGCGCCGCGCTCGCGCCGCCGGCCATCGCCGCCGCGTACGCTTTCTCAAACTGCGCGGCCGCGCGCGCCAGCGCTTCGCCCGCGTTGTCCATCGGCGCGAAGTTCAGCACCGGCGCCGGGGCGTCGGTCTTCGGCGCCTTGAGCGGTTCGCGCGGGTCGTTCGTAGCGGTGAACACGCCTTCCTCCGTCTGCGCGGTCAACTCGGCGATGCGGCTCGCGACCTTCGTGCGCAGTTCCTTGAGTTCACTCACGTACCCGTTCACCGTCTCGCTCAGATTGCCGAACTCGAACGGCAGCACGTCGGCGCTCGCCGTGCGCATGATCGCCAACCCCACCGTCTGGGCGAGCGCCTTTCCATACACGAAGCTCGTGTCGCTGAACCGCGTGTACCACGCGAAACTGTCGTAGATGGAGTGGTAGATGCCCCCGCCGTCCTCGCCACCGAAACCGGCGCTGAGCGTCGGCACGCCAAGATGCTGCAGGAACGGCGTGAAATCGGACCCCGAACCGAGCGCGCCGATGTGCAGGTCGCGGCGCGTGCGTGCGTCCTTCTTCTCACTGTCGCTCCCGTCGAGGATCGCGCGCAGTTGCGAGCGTTTCCACACGCTGAGCCCCGTCTCGGGATCGGTGACGTCCTTGGCGACTTCGTTGAAGAAGCGCTCGAGACTGTGCGAGCCTTCCATCCCGAGGTAGCCGCGGCCGTTGCCGTCGGTGTTGAGATAGAGCACGCCGTGCTTCTGCAACTCGTCGCCGTGCTGTTCCGCCCATTCGGTGCTGCCGAGAAGTGCGGGCTCTTCGCCGTCCCAGAAGGCGTAGATGATGGTGCGCTTGGGCTTCCATCCCTGCTTGAGCAGTTCGCCCATCGCACGCGCTTCTTCGAGTTCGGCCACGGCGCCCGAAATGGGATCTTCGGCGCCATTCACCCACGCGTCGTGATGATTGCCGCGCACCACCCACTCGTCGGGATACTGCGCGCCGGGGATCTTCGCGATCACGTCATAGAGCGGCTTGAGCGTCCAGTCGAAGGCGACCTTGAGGTGCACCATCGTCTTGCCCACGCCGAGCCGGTACGTGATGGGGAGCGAGCCGCGCCACGCCTCGGGGGCGACCGGCCCCGTGAGCGCGGCGAGCAGGGGCTGCGCGTCGCTCCACGAGAGCGGGAGCACGGGGATCTTCATCACCGTGGTCGCGTCCTTGATGGCGAGCCGCTTTGCATCCTTGGTGGCGCCGACGCCCGGCGTGAGCGGATCACCCGGATACGTGGGCATGTCCATGATGCTGCCGCGCTGCGCGCCGTCGCTCGGGCGCCACGGGCCGGCGGGGTACGTCGCACCCTGCGAGTATCCGTCGTCCTTGGGGTCGGAGTAGATGAGGCAGCCCACCGCACCGTGTTCGTACGCGACCTTCGGTTTGATGCCGCGCCACGAGCCGCCGTAGCGCGCGATGACGATGGCGCCCTTCACCGAGATGCCGCGGCGGTCGAGTTCGTCATAGTCCGCTGGCACGCCGTAGTTCACGTACACCATCGGCGCGGTCACGTCGCCGTCGGCGGAGTACGCGACGTACGTGGGCAACTGCTCCGACTTCTGATTGGATGTGGGATCGTCCTTGAGCACCTGCTCGTCGAGCTTCGCCGTGAACTTGGTGGGCCCCACCATCTCCAGTAGACGTTCCTTGGGCGTCGGGAAGAGCACCTGGAACTCTTCTATGCTCGCCTGCCACCCGTAGGAGTTCATCTGGTCGCGCAGCCACTCGGCATTCGCCTTGCCGTACGGCGAGCCCACGTGATGCGGACGCGCGCTCAGACGGCGCATCGCCTCGCGCAGTCGCGCCGGCTCGGGGATGGCCTTGAACTTCGCCTCCCACTCGCGTTCCACCTTGGACGAGGCCGCGGTGAACCCGCGCAGTTCGGACGGCTCCGCACCGGCGTGCGGCAGCAATGGCACGAGCAGCGACGGGATGAGCAATGAACGGAACAACGGCAGCATCGACACCTCAGTGAGTGGAGCGAGCCTTCGACGGCGGAGCGGCGACGCCCCGCGCGACCTTCGAACCTTCGCGCTGGTACACGACCTTCCCCTCGAACAACGTCATCTGACACTGCATGTCCTTCAACTGCGCCGTCGGCACGGTGTACGGATCGCGGTCCCACACGGCGAGGTCGGCGTACTTCCCGACTTCCACGGAACCGGTCTTCTGCTCGAGGAACTGCTGCCGCGCCGCCCAGATGGTGAACGACTTGAGCGCGGTGTGCACATCCACCGACTCGGCGCTGCCGTACACGTCCTTGCCGAACGTGCCGAGCATCGGCTCGCGCGCCACCGACGCCCAGATGCCGTAGCGCGCGGCGAACGGCGTCACGTCAAAGTCGCTGCCGCCGGCCCACTGGATGCCGTTCTTCTCGAAGGTCCGGAACGGGTCCAGCCGCGGCAGACGGGCGCCGAAATTCCCCGCATACGTGTCGCCGATCCACCACATGAAGGTGGCCGACGGCTCGGGGAACGCCGCGTCGAACCGCTTCTCGAGATCGGCCATCACCGCGATCGCGTGATCAGTGGGGATGTTCACGTGGATGATGCTGTGCCGTCGTCCGCTCTGCGGATTCGCCCGCAGCGCTTCGGCGTAGCTGTCCACCACCCAGTCGATGGCGCGGTCGCCGATGGCGTGCACACCGATGTGGAACCCGGCGTTGTGCAGCGCGAGGATCATGGCGCGCAGCGTATCGGGGTTGAAGGCCGGGTAGCCGCGATTGCCGACGTCCGTCTCGGAGCCGTTCTTGTT
>CAIRBD010000176.1 GCA_903876745.1 uncultured Gemmatimonadota bacterium | reverse complement strand
TGTGCTTGGTGGTGATGACGTGGTAGAACTGCTCCGTCGGGAAGTCTTCGTCGGTCCACTTGGCGCCGGTGTTCACGCTCACCGCGCCGCCGCCGTCGTTGCCCACGACGAGGTGCGTCGCGTCGTCGGGGTCGATCCACAACGCGTGGAAGTCGCCGTGCGTGCCGTTGCCGGCATTGGCGAGCGTCTTGCCGGCGTCGGCGGAGCGGTACATCGAGGTGTTCTGCATGTACACGACGTCCTGGTTCTTCGGATCGGCGTAGACGTGCGTGTAATAGAAGGCGCGCTGGCGGATGTTGCGGTTGTCGTTCATCAGCGACCAGGTGGCGCCGGCGTCATCGCTCTTGAAGAGACCGCCGTTGTCGTTCTCGACCAAGGCGTACACGCGGCTCGAGTTCGCGCCGGAGACGTCCACGCCGATGCGGCCGACGAGCCCATTGGCCGGCAGCCCCTTGTTGCGCGTGATCTCCGTCCACGTCTCGCCGCCGTCCGTGCTCTTGGAGAGCCCGCTGCCGGCGCCGCCGCTCGACATCGTGTATTCCGTGCGGTAGGCCTCCCACATGGCCGCGTACATCACGTTGGGGTCGTTGCGGTCGATGGAAAGGTCGATCGCCGCCGTGTGGTCGTTGCGGTACAGCACTTTCTTGAAGGTCTTGCCGCCATCGATGCTCTTGTACACGCCGCGCTCTTCGTTGGGCGCGCTGTACTTGCCGAACGCGGCCACGAACACGATGTCGGGGTTCTTCGGGTTGATGCGGATCTTCGAGATGACCTCGCTCTTCTCGAAGCCGATGTGCGTCCACGTCTTGCCCGCGTCGACGCTCTTGTACACGCCGTCGCCGGCCATGATGTTGCCGCGGATGCAGCTCTCGCCCATGCCGATGTAGACGATGTCTGGGTTGCTCTCGCTCACCGCCACCGCGCCCACCGAGGCGCTGTTGATCTGGCCGTCGGTCACCGGCGCCCAGTTCTCGCCGGCGTCGGTGGTCTTCCAGAGACCGCCGCCCACCGCGCCGAAGTAGGCCTCCTTGGGACGCCCCTTGGCGCCGCTCACGGCGATCGACCGGCCGCCGCGGTCGGGGCCGATGTTCCGCCACCTGTATCCTTTAAGGATGGCGGTGTCGACCGCCGGCAGCAGGCGCGGTACCGACCGTGCCTCGGCGCGGTCGCCGCTCCAGGCGACGGTAAGGGCGACGAAAGCGACCGCGATGGCGGCCGGGGCGAGGGCGCTCTTGAGGCGTGGCATCCGCTGGATCCTCGATCGGGTGGGGGCGCACGACGTACGCACCAGCGCAACGGTCGGGCGCATCCAAACGTTGGCGATTGGCGCACGGGGTGGCAACCGCCGTCACGGGGAGCGATTGTACGGGGATGAGCCCCAAGACCATCGTCGTCACCGGCGCCAGTTCGGGCATCGGCGCGGCCCTCGCGGAACTGCTGGCCCCGCAAGGGCACTCGCTCGTGCTGGTCGCCCGGCGCGAGCCCGAACTCCACGCTGTGGCCGCACGCTGCGGCCCGCTCGCCCTCCCGGTCGTCGCCGACGTCACGAGCCGCGACGACGTGCAGCGCGTCGTGCGCTCGGCCATCGAGCGGTTCGACCATATCGACGTCTGGGTGAACAACGCGGGGCGCGGCATGACGCGCATGCCGAGCGAGCTCACCGACGACGACATCGACGAGATGATGCGCGTGAACGTGAAGAGCGCGCTCTACGGGATGCAGGAGGTGCTCCCGCATTTCAAGGAGCGCGGCACCGGGCACGTGATCAACGTCTCCTCGATGCTCGGGCGCATCCACATCGCGCCGTTCCGTTCGGCGTACAGCGGCGCCAAGCACTTCCTCAGTTCGCTCACGGCCGACATGCGGGCCGACGTGCAGGGCACGCACCCGGGTATCCAGATCTCGCTCTTCTCCCCGGGCGTGGTGCAGACGGAATTCGGCGTGAACGCGACGCACGGCGGGCCGGACTCGCGCACCCTGCCCAACTCGCAGCCGGCGGAAGACGTGGCGGCCGTGATCGCGCAGATGATCGGGACGCGGAAGGCAGACGCCTACTCGCGGCCCGGTGCGGTACAGATGGTGCTCAAGTATTTCACTGCTCTCGACGAGGCGTAGCCCCAGGAGCGCGGCGTGATCGACGACCGGAGTGGGACCGACGGAGCGGTTGGGA
>CAIRBD010000175.1 GCA_903876745.1 uncultured Gemmatimonadota bacterium | reverse complement strand
CCACGCTGCCCGACTGCGGTCCGGGATACGCGTTGTTGATAATCGGGTACTTCTTCTTCGGATCGAAGTTCGTCGGACGGAAGAGCATGCCGTAGATGTCGTACTTGCCGTCGGCCGACTTCATCTTGATCTGCATCGGCGGCTTCCAGCCCGTTGCGACGAGCTTCGAAATGTCGGTCCTCTCGAGCGCCATGATCAACGCGCCCGTCGTGCCGTCGCGCAGCGTCGTCTGCGGTGCGACATCGGGCTGCGAGAACGTGTCGATCACGTACTTGCCGTCGGGCGAGATCTGGGCGGTGTGCGTGCCGTTGTCGGGCGTCAGAGAGACGTTGTTCTTACCGTCGAGGCCGACGCGGTAGACGTGCGTGAAGTACGGATCCTGCCCCGGCTCCTTGCCGTTGGCGTCGTACCACATCGTGCGGGTCGCCGGATCAATCCGTGCGACGCCGGTCACCGGACCGACACCGTTCGTGATCTTGTTCTTCAACGCGCCGGTGTTGAAATCGTAAAGGTACATCTGAGCGGTGCCGTCGCGCTGCGAGTACCACAGCACTTCGTTGCTGGCCCAGAGAATCTGCCACTGCACGCGCGTCTGCACGTGTGTCGCTTCCGTCTCCGTGAAGAGTGTCCTGACTGCGCCGGTCGCCGTATCGGCAACTTTCGCCGTGGCGTTCTTGTGAAAGCGATCGGTTGACACGAAGCCGAGTTTGGATCCGTCCGAACTCCAGAGGTACTCGCCCATGTCGATATTGTCCTCCGACATGGCGCGGTGGTAATCCGCCGGCATCTGCAGACGCGTGATCTTGCCCGTCTCGACGTCGATGACCACCCGTTCGATCATCGCGACGACCGTGTCACCCGGGAGCGGGTACTTCCACGCGCGCAGCACCGGGTGCCCGCCGTTGACCGGCGTCTCCACGAGGTACATGTCGCCGACCTTGCGCTCGTCCTGCTGCTGGGTGGCGATCCTTCTGCCGTCCGGCGACCACGACAGCGAGGCCGCGGCGCTCGTTGACCACCCGGCGTTGCTCGTCGCGTATGGAAAATCCTTGACGCCGTCGCTCGTCAGCTGGCGCTCCTGGCCCGTAGCGACATCGCGCACCCAGAGATTCCAGTCGCAGATGAAAACAGCCTTGCTGCCGTCTGGCGACATCGAAGGCGGCGGTGCACCGGAGGTTCCCGTGACATTGGGTCCACAGGTCTTCGTGATCGTGACGCCGCCACGGCCGCCGCCGCGTCCGCCACCACCACCGGCGCGCCCACCGCGACCGCCACCGGCAGGCGCAGCCGCGCCGCCCGTCGGGGGCGTCGCCACTATTTCACTCGTCTTCTTCACCGGGTCGATGACGACGTTCTCGGTGCCGGTCAATGTGGTCCGGACGTACCAGAAGCGACCGTCGGGCAGCCAGGTCGGACTCACAGTACCGCCGACGACCAGACCGTTCAGAGCGGGCGCGAGCATCTTGGTCGCGCGATCGTAGTCGGCCGCCGTGAGCGCGCGCTTGTTCT
>CAIRBD010000174.1 GCA_903876745.1 uncultured Gemmatimonadota bacterium | reverse complement strand
TTCCAGGGCCCGCTCCCGATCGCGCGCAGCGACATCGGGCCGCTCAACGTGCTCTTCAGCGACGCGTTCACGGAACGCTATCGTCGCGACGGGCTCGTCGGCGTGCGCGTGCCGCCGCTCAATCCGATGATCTGGCGCTACGCCATCGAAGCCGCCGGCGACGGCGCGATGTGCTGGCGCGACGCGCACGGCGTGCTCGCCGCCTTCAACATCGCGCACCGCTCGGGGATCGAAGGATGGATGGGCCCGCTCGCCGTGCGCGACGACTTGCAGGGTGCCGGGCACGGCAAGGCCGTGGTGACGGCGGGCATCCGCCACTTGCAGCGACTCGGCTGCACGGTGATCGGACTCGAGACGATGCCGCGCACGATGGACAACATCGGGTTCTACGCGAGCCTCGGATTCGTGCCCGGGCACCTCACCACCACGCTCACGGTGGAGGCCGGCAGCGACGACGCGCCGGTGCTGCTGTCCGGACTCGACTCGTCGGCGCGCGACGATGCCACGCGCGAGTGCGCGTCGCTCGCCGCCGCGCTGTGTCCCGGCTACGACTTCACGCGCGAGATCCTGCTCACGGCACTCCTCGGCATCGGCGACACACTGCTGTTGCACGACGGCGACGACATCGCCGGATTCGCCGTATGCCATTGGGCACCGCTCGTGGAGGGGCGGTCGCGCGACGAGCTGCGCGTGCTCAAGATGGTCCTGCGCGACGAGGCCATGCTCGACCGGATGATCCCGGCGCTGCGTTCACTCGCGCGGCGCACGGCGACGGTGCGGGCCGCGGTGCGCGTGCAGGGCGCCTATGGCGGCGTGTTCCGGCGGTTCATCGCCCGGGGAGCGCGGGTGCGGTGGACCGATCTCCGGATGTCGCTGAGCGGGTACGAGGAGACCGGTGCGAGGTCGGGGGGGGTCGTGCTCTCCAACTGGGAGATCTAGTGGGAGGGCAAGGTTGGAGCGGGGGAGGTCGAGTGCGAGTGGGAGCGGAGTGCGAGTGGGAGTTCACTGGGAGTGGGAGCCCAATCCCGCAGTTCCACGTGCACGGTGCACCGTCTACCGTCTACCGTCTACTCGCTTTCCCGTCCCACTCTTCGTGATCGTCCGTTGCACGATCAGGAACACGCCGACCGTGAGCAGCAGGTGGATCGCGCCCGGCGCGTCGAACAGGAATGTGCCCGCGGCCCACAGCACGAGCATCGCGATCGCGGCGATCAGTCCGAGGTCCATGGGGTGTCCGCCGAGGGTGGGATTCAAGATTGACCGGTCTGGTGCCGAAACCTACATTGAGGTGCAGCAGGAGCGAAGAGGCTTAATTTTTGAGCCGATAAGTCCTCCGAGTGGGTTCGATATGCTTTGTTGACGCCATGCCCGCACGGCGGGAAGGCGGAAGGCAGGGTGAGGACCTCATACATTCGACAGGGCTTCAAAAAACCCTCTTCGTTCCACCCTCACGGAGGCGCCGCCCGGCAACGGACGGCGCTTCTGCGTTTCAGGGGTGGCGCGGGGCGCGGGCCCAGTCGATGCCGGGGAGCACGCCAGCGATCACGCGGAGGTGCCCCACGAGGATGCGCGTGCCCACCGACATCCCTTGCACGACGACCCGCGCCGTCGTCGGGGGTTCGGTGCCGGCGTCGGCGATCGCGATCGGCGTGCCATCGAGCGCGTAGCCGCAGCGCCCGTCGGCGAAGAGTTGAATGCGCAGCAGATGCCAGCCGCCGCGCCACAGCTCGAGCGGCCGTCCGCCGACCGAGGAAGGAAGTGCGGAGGCGATGTTCGCTCGCGTGCGGGCGGCCGGTCCCTCACCCTGCGGATAGACGAACTGGCACGCGGTCGCGCTCGAGTTGTGGCCCGGGAGGTATCCCGTGCGGTGATCCCATCGCGCGACCGGCTCGATCTGGTCGCTCGGGAAGATGTCCACCGACAGCACTTGCCACTGCGTCGCCGTCAGCGGCGTTGAGATCAGCGCCTCGACGGCCAGTCCGCGCGACGCGTCGAAGTCGGCCACGCTGTAGGCGCCGCTATAGAACTGACTGTCGCCGTTGTTGAGGAACGCTCGGCCGCCGCGCGCGTCATCGACGACGCGGGGGAGCGGCTCACCGAACAACCGCCAACGGTGATCGACGTCCGCCGTCCACTGTTCGTCAAAGCGCACCGCCGTCTGGGTGCGCGCGATGTCGATCGTATCTGCCGCGGTGCGCCATCCGCCGGCGCTCGCTTCGATGATCGCCCGCCCGGTATCGAGTGGAACGACCACGCCAAGAGAATCCACCGCGGCGACACGCGGTGTCAGCGAGCGCCAGGTCAGGCTCGTCGGGGTTGTCTCTCGCCCCGAGCGCGTCGTCGCGTGGACATGCAGGCGGTAGGTGGCGCCGAACTCGATGGCCACAC
Organism: uncultured Gemmatimonadota bacterium; assembly: GCA_903876745.1. Taxonomy (GTDB): domain Bacteria; phylum Gemmatimonadota; class Gemmatimonadetes; order Gemmatimonadales; family Gemmatimonadaceae; genus Fen-1231. The sequence goes on along the minus strand of CAIRBD010000174.1, from coordinate 1,268 downwards.
GCGGATGCGCGATACGGATGCGATCGAGATAGTCCGGCGGCTCGGACGCGAGCCACGCGGCCACGCGAGCGCCGCGTACCGGGTGCACCCTCACTGGGCGCGCGCGTCCGAACGCGAGTGCCGGGCCGACGACCGCCGTGGCGGAGGTGTCGTTCTCGTGCTCCGCGGAGAGCAGCCATCGGCCCGAGGGGTCGAGCGACACGTGGCTCCGCGCGGGGATCTGCGTCCGGGAGACCTCCGATGTCCGAAGGTCGAGCACGACCGTGGACACCACACCCTGGGTGCGTGCGCGGAGGAGGAGATGCTGCTCGCCGGCGAACCCGATGATGTCGAGCGGTTGCCAGCGCGCGGCATCGAAGCAGCGGCGGCTCTGCGCGTCGATCGTCATCCAGCAGACCGTGCCCGAATCGGTGCGGAGATCGAACTGCGTGAACGCGATGCGACCGCCGTCCGGACTCCACCGCGCGCCGTTCACGCTGGCCGTGGTGTCGGTGGTGAGGCGGCGAACGAGCGCCCCGGACGTGGCGTCGATGACGGCGAGATTCGTGTGGCCGTTCGCATTCCACCGTGACGTGGAGATGAGCAGGAGCGCGCCATCCGGGGAGAATGCGACCGCGCGGTCATCGCCGCGAGCCGACGTGAGCCGCTGCTCCCGCCCCGTGCGATCGATCACCACGACGTCGAGGCCGCCCGAATCCGGGAATGCGCGGTCGGTGGCCCAGCGTGCGCCGTCGGGAGCGATCGCCGCAAAGACGGGAGCGACCGGCGTCGCCGTCCAGGCGGCAGAGGGCTCGCGCGTCGCCGCATCGAGGATGCGCGCGGTCTCCCACCCGTCGCTGGCGAGCTCCGTGCGGGTCACTTCGACCGGCGCGCCGTCCGCTGACGAGTAGGCGATCATCAACTCCGCCTCGGCTGCGGGCCGCGCGCTGACGCGTGCGTAGGCGAACGCGCTGATCGTGACCATCATCAGGAGTCCCGCGGCGATCGCCACGGTGCGGGCGGTGCGCCGTCGCGTGCCGTTCGCGGGCAGTGCATCGCGGAGGCGCGCGAGTCGCGACGCGGGGACGTCGTCGCCAAGCAGCGTCTGCAGGTCGGGCGCCGGTGCGCCGCGCCTGGTGGCCTCGGTGACGAGCGAAGCGATCACTTGCGCGACACGCTCCCATTCGTCGACGGCGATGAGGTGACGCAGGGCGCGTCGTCGCCACGACGCATCGGGGTGTTCGGCGAGCGCGCCGCCGAGTCGGCGGTTCGCATCCGCGATCTCGGCG
>CAIRBD010000173.1 GCA_903876745.1 uncultured Gemmatimonadota bacterium | reverse complement strand
GCAACTTCGGCTATCAGGCCGCCGTCACGGCGGGGATCACGCACGGCGAGGGCGACCTGTACGCCATCATCGACGTGGACGGCGAAGACCCGCCCGAGTTGCTCCCGAAGTTCATCGCGGCCATCGAGGGCGGCGCGCACATCGCGTACGGCATCCGGTCCCAGCGCCCGGAGCCGGCGCCGATCGTCCTCGCCCGGCGGCTGTTCTACTACCTCAACAAGTTCGTCGCTGACGCCGAGATCGTGGTGTGGATGGCGGAGTTCAGCATGATGCGGCACGTCGTGCGCGACGCGATCCTCGTGCCGAAGACCACCTTCCCCTTCCTGCGCGCCGAGATCGGCTACGTGGGGTTCACGCGCGTGGGCGTGCCCTACGTGCGCGAACCGCGCATGTTCGGCCAGTCGCACTACAACCTGTGGCGGATGACGACCTTCGCCGTGGCCGGCATCCTGTCGAGTTCGACGTTCCTGCTGCGGCTCGTGCTCTACGTGGGCGCGGCGCTGGCCGTGCTCTTCCCGCTCGTCGTGCTCGCCTTCCACCTCGACCTCGTGCGTGCGGCGAGCGTCGCGGCGATCACGCTGTTCTACTTCCTGCTGCTGGCGGTGCCGACGTTGAGCCTGTATCTGGCGCGCACGTACAAGAACGGGGTGGGACGCCCGATCTTCGTCGTGGACCCCGGCGCCAGCCGGCTCTGACCGTGACCACCGACAGCGCCGGCCCTCGGCTCTCCACGCGCCTCATCGCCGCACTCGGGACCACCGCCGCGTGCACGGCGTTCCTCTTTGTTTTCTCCGGCTTCCCCAAGGTCGACGACGAGCGGGCCGCGCTCGCCATTTCGCGGTACGTCGCAGATCCGGGACTGTATCCGTCCACCGACCTGATCGTGACCAGCGGCCTGCGTGCGCCATACTTCGCCTACCGCGCGGCCTCCGTGCTGTACGCCAATGGCTTGTCGGTGGACTTCTGGTGGTTGGCGGTCTTCCTCCTTGTCACCGTCAGCTGTCTGCTCCTCGCGTGGGCCATCGCCGAGCGGTTCACGCGGGATCTCGTCGTGGCCTCGGTCGCGACGGCCGTGCTCGCGGTCGCCAGTCCGTACCGGGGATCAATTCACTGGTTCTTCTTCCCGCCGCCCAATCTGGTGGTGGCTCCACTAGTGACTCCCGTGGCGCTCGCGGCGCTGTTGCTCTCGCTGCGCGGGCGGCACGGCCTGGCGCTTCTCATTGCCGCGCTCTCGTTCAACGTGCATCCGTCGCTCGGGCTGATCACCGCGTCGACGATCGCCATCCGGATGCTGATCGACGTGCGGGCCATCGGCTGGCGACCTCTCGCCGGCTGGTTCGCGGCCGCGATACTCTGCGCCCTGCCGACCGTGTGGTTCGTACTGCACTCCACACCTTCCAACTTCGCGGCGGCGGCGGGATCGATCCACGAACAGTTCAACTTGTACGCCGTTCACGTGCGCCCGGCCGACCACTGGCGAGAGAATTACGGCTGGTTTCTGTTGCAGTTAGCCGCCTTCATCGTGCTCTGCCCGCGGCGCGGCGTGTGGCGCGACACGGCGATCCTCGCCGGCTGGATGCTCGCGTTGATGGTCGTGTACGTCGGCAACCTGTACACGTTCGACTACATGGGGCTCAACCTCGCGCTCTTGTTCCGTGGCGCAGCCCTGGTGAAGGTTCTGTTCTGGTGCGCACTCACGCCGCTGCTCGTTCGGCAGGCGGTCACCGCCGCTCCGGCGGCCCGCCGCGCGTGGATCGCCGCGCTCGCCACGTTGCTCGTCGGCGCGCTGCACAAGAACCTCGACATCGGCGAGGGGCTCGCCGCCATCGCCGGCGCACTGATGCTCGTCGCTGATCGGCTCGGCGCGCCGGCGCCTGGCGCGCCGCGCATCGGTGCCGGCCGCTTCGCGCTCGCGGCGCTGCTCACGGCGACAGGGCTCATCGAAGTGCTCGCCCAGGGGTGGAGCGTGTTCCATGTGACGCGCTTCTCCGCCAGCAACATCGACGTGGTGCGGCTGAGCGTGATCTGGACGGCCGCCCTGCTGGTGCTCGCGGCCTGCTGGTGGCGCGCGCTGATGCCAGAGGGCGGGCTCCGTCCCGCGAACGACGCGGCGCCCGCGGCGCGCCCGGCGCGCGCGCTGCTCGCCGTCGTCGGCGTGCTCTGCCTCACCGTCGCGTTGCGCGGCAACGTGCGCGCGATGCGGCCCGCCGGCCTCGCCACCATCGCCAAACGCGCGCGAATCGCCGACCCGCCGGATGCCACCCGCGGTGTCATCGCATGGGCCGGCACGACGCCGCGCGGGTCGCTCTTTGCCGTGCCGCCGGACATCTCCGGTTTCGCGTGGCTGCGCGTCACCGCGGGACGCGGCGTGTACATCACGCTCAACGATGTGAATCAACTGTCCTACGACCAGTCGGTGTACGCCGAAGGGCACCGCCGCATGCTCGCGCTCGGCACCGTGGTGCTCGGCCGCCAACGCTTCGACACGCACGCGTATGACACGCTGGGCGCCGACTCCGTCGCCGCGCTGGCACGCGACGGCGTCGATTTCGCGATCTTCCCGCGCGAGGCGCGCACCACGCGTCCGCTGCCGTTCCCCGTGGCCTACGCCGACTCCCTGTGGACCGTATTCGACCTCCGCGCGCTGCGCTGACCGATCCCGCGCTCGCCGAACAGTTGCAGCGGGTGCTTCTCGGCGTCGTCCTGGCACTCGGTGCAGTCGATGCGATGTACTTCCGGCAGTGGAACCTCAATGCCGACGGCGTCAGCTATTTCGACCTGGCGCGCGCGTTTGCCGCTCACGGACCGCGGGCACTCGTCAACGGCTATTGGAGTCCGCTCTATCCGGCGTTGCTCGGCACCGTGCTCGCCGCGCTCCGTCCCTCGCACGACGCCGCGTACCCGGTGATCCGTGCCGTGGGGTTCGGCGTGTTCGTGCTCACCACGTTTGCCTTCGCGCGGCTCGTTCGGACCGCGCTCTCGGTGCCCAACGCACCTCCCAATCACGTGGCGCGCCTGCTGGCCGTGGTCGTGGCGTGGGAGCTGTACGCGGTGCTCGTGCTCAAGGGGATCGGGCTGCCCCGCGCCACGCCGGACGCCGGCGTTGCCGCCGTGTTCTTCTGGGCGGGTGCCGAACTCATCACGGTGAGTCGTCGCCCCATGGCGCCCGCGCGCTGGATGCGCCTCGGGGCGGTGCTCGCGGTCGGCTATTGGTGGAAAGCGATCCTGTTCCCGGTGTCGGGCGTGGTGCTCATCGTCGCGGCCGCCGTCGCGCTGCGGCGGCGCGATGACTGGCACGGCCCGGCGGGTGCGTTCGCCACGTTCGGTGCGCTGGCGCTGCTGCTCATCATCCCCGTGAGCCGCCACACCGGCCGCCTCACGTTCGGCGAGACGGGGCGGCTGAACCAGATGTGGTTCGTCAGCCAGGCCGCGCAGATCGTCGAGACGTGTCCCGCCGTGCGGCCGGCGGTCGCCCCGCGCGGTGGCGTGCAACTCGACACCGTGATCGCGAACACGCCGCTCACCTGCGCCCTCCCCGACCGGTGGCCCGAATCCACGCTACCGCTCTGGTACGACCCGTCGCAGTGGTATCGCAACGCGAGCGCGCGCCTCGACCTCCGCGCCACCCGCGACGCCGTGGTGCGCGACCTCGGCTACGTGCGCGACGCGCTCGGCGAGACGTCGCCGTGGCTCACGGTGATGTTCTGCGCGGCCGCGCTGCTCGTGCTGCTCGCGCGCGCGCCCGGGGGCGGAGCGTGGCCCCTCGCGATCGTGGCGGCCGGCTCGGTCGGGTTCTATCTGCTCGTGTACGTGGAACTGCGGCACATCGTGCCCTTCCTCGTCGCGGCGGGGCTCGTGGTCCTCGCCGCGCTTGTGACCCGCGTCGCGCGCTGGCGCGTGATCGCGCTCACGGTGCTCGCGGCGGGGGGCGCCGTGGATCTCGTGAACCAGGTCGGCGAGCCGGTCCTCATCGAGGGTTCCATCCTGCGCCACGAGTTCCGTGGCGACGCGCGCCCCGCGCAGAGAAGCGCCCGCGTGGCCCACGCCCTCGCGCAGCGTGGTCTGATGGAAGGTGACCGCCTCGCGACCGTGAACGGGATGTTGGAGGCCGACTGGGCCCAACGCGGCGGGTTCGTGGTGCGGGCCTACACGCCCGATTACACCGTGAGCTTCCTCCGCACCTTCCGGGAGCTGCGTGATGCCTGCACCCGGGCGGCGTGGGCGAAGCGCCTCGCGGCCGCACGCATCGATGCCGCCGTGATGCTCGTACCCGATGGCTTCAAGGCCCCGGACGGGTTCGAAGGCCTCGAGGACACCGGCTACTACATCCTGCGGGTGGACCGCCAGAAGATGCCCGACGGATGCCCCGCGGCATGACGCGCTCGCCTCTGGGCGGCCCTTCGCGCTAATTTGGGGTTACTCATCCCCCAGCCCGGAGTGCTCCCGATGGCCACCAAGCCGCAAGACTTCGCCAGCCACCGCAGGTTCCACACGATTTGGCATTTCGCCGCCACGCCGATCCTGCTGCTCAACGTGATCGCGACGTCGATGTATGCGTTCCGACACCAAACCAGGTACAACGGCTGGCAGGTCGTCTTCGCCGTAGGCGTGCTGCTCGCGGTCTTCGCGGCGCGCGTGCAGACCCTCATCGTCCAGAATCGCCTCATCCGCCTCGAGATGCGCATGCGCCTGCGCGAGGTGCTTCCCGCCGCGATGCACGGCCGCATTCACGACCTGACGGTGAGTCAGCTCATCGGCCTGCGGTTCGCCGGCGACGCCGAACTCCCCGGGCTCGTCGAGAAGTGCCTGTCGGGTGCACTCGCCAATGGCGAAGCCGTGAAGAAGGCCATCACCAACTGGCAGGCCGACTGGTTGCGCGCGTGACCGCACCGGTCACCATCACGGTCCGCAAGAATGGCTCGCTCCTCGTGACGGGCGACGTGACGTTGCTCGATCACGAGGGGAAAGTCATCGAGCGAACGCCGGGCAAGCCCAACATGGCGCTCTGCCGTTGCGGACACTCGCTGCGCAAACCGTTCTGTGACGCCTCGCACAAGGCGCACGGTTTCGTCGATCCGCCGGACGTGCCCGCAGACGCGGTACCCGCACCGTAATCGTGGAGTCTCTGCTCAACGCCTGGGTCTGGGTGATGACGGTCTCGGTCGTGATCGTCGGGACCCCCGTCGTCACCCTGGTCTGGCTGTTCACCGCGCCGTTCGACCGCGGACGATACGCGGCGGGACGCGCGTTCCGTCTGCTCGGCGTGGTGGCCGTGAGGATGAACCCGCTCTGGCGGTTCGAGGTCACCGGGCAGATGATCCGTGACCCGCGGCGCCCGTACGTCGCGGTCGCCAATCACGAATCGTGGGCCGACGTGTTCCTACTGTGTCACCTGCCGTGGGAGATGAAGTGGCTGTCCAAAGACGCCATGTTCAAGATTCCCTGCTTCGGCTGGATGATGCGCATGGCGGGGGACATCATGCTCCGACGCGGCGAGCGGGGGAGCGGCGCGCAGGCGCTCCTCGCCGCGCGCGACCGGCTCTCGAAACGCGTGTCGGTCATGATCTTCCCCGAGGGGACACGGTCGCGCGACGGCTCCATGCTCCCGTTCAAGGACGGCGCGTTCCGCTTGGCCATTGAAGCCGGCGTGCCGGTGCTGCCGATGGTCCTCGCCGGCACACGGTACGCGATCGCCAAGGGCAGCATGCGGTGGACCAAAGCGCACGCACGCCTGCGCGTGTTGCCCTCTGTCGAGACCACCGGCCTCACGCTCGACGACGTCGGCGCGCTGCGCGACCGCGTGCGCGACATCATCGCCGAGGCGCGGGAGCAGTTGCTGGCGGAACTGCAACAGGAGAACGGTACGTCGCAGCAGCTCGCCTGATGTACGGCGAGATGGTCGCCCCTCAGTCGCTCAGCAGCGCGGCGTGCCAGGAAGCGCCCGCCGTCGTGACGAAGCGCGCGACGTAGTCCGCCTTCGTCGTGAGCGTCGTGTCGAACACGGTGGTCGTCGCGGCGGCATTCCCGTTCTTCGCAAGCGCTTCAAAGTCGGGACGCATCACGGTGTGCAGCAGGCCGAGCGCGTCGCGGAAATAGACGCGGCCGCCGCCCACCAGCGACGCGCCGATCCCTTGCTCGATCGCCTGCAACGTGCGGAACAGCCCGTCCACGGAGCAACCGCTCGCCCCCTCCGTGCGCTGGTCCACGCCGATCACGAGAAAGTGCTCGTCGCGCCACTCGCGCGCGCAGGTCAGCGGGTTGCCGTGCGCCTTCCACGCGTAGAGAAACCCGTCCACGGCCGCCAGCAGCCGCGGCGCATCGATGTCGTCGATCGGCGCGTCGGAGCCGAAGATCCACACGCGGGCGTCATCGGGAAGGTCGGCGAATGAAACAAGTGGCATCGGCAACGGGCTCCGGCGCCTCCCGGCGCCCTTGGTGTCGGAGCGGAATCTATGCCGGTGACGGTTGCCCGTACACGCTGTGGTAGCGTGTCCACCAGCCGTCGATCTCCGCCGCCGTGAACCGCGTGGGGGTCCCGAGTCCCAACGCCAGCATCACGGTCTTCGCCGCCACCTCGGTCATGAGGGCCGCTTTCACCGCCAGTGGAGGCGTGCGGTCGAAGGCGAACACGCCGTGCCGCCCCAGCAGGATGGCCGGCCCGCGGCTGCGGTGCGCCATGATCGCCTGGGCGATGTGGTCGTCCGCATTGTCGGTGTACGGCGCACAGGGGATGTCACCGCCGAACTCGTCGGCCATCGACGTCATCACACACGGGATCGGCCGCTCCACGAGCGCCCAAGCCGTGGCGTACGTGGAATGCGTGTGCACGATCCCCCCCAGCGCGGCATCGGCCGCATAGAGCTCCAGATGGTGTCGCAGGTCCACGCTCGGCCGGAGCGCGCTCGAGACGCCGTCAGGCACCTCCCGCCCTTCCAGCCGTCGCCCGTCGGCGGCCGTCGCCACGAGCATCTCGGGGGTGAGCGCGTCGATGTCGATGCCGCTCGGCTTGATGAGCACCACCCCCGCACCCCGGTCGATCCCCGACGCGTTGCCACTGTGCGCGTGAACCAGTCCATGACGGTGCAGGTCACGGTTCGCGGCGCATACCTGGCGTCTCAACTCGGCAAAGTCAGTCACGTGTCCAATCTCCGGCGGGCGGCACCTGCATACGGGGACGTTCGGAAGTATGCTGATTGGCATGGAATTGGCTAGATTTCGTTCGGCGCGTCATTTTGATTCACCTCCATATGATGGTGCTTGCATGCGGTTGACCTTTGGATCTCCGAGAGCGCTCGCTTCGCGCTTCGCCGGCCTCGCGGTTGGCGCCGGCTTGCTGTGCGCCCACGCCGTCGCGGCGCAGTCGGCGCTGCCGAGCAAAATGGACCCCGACAAGGTCCTCCCGTTCTCCACGTTCTATGCGCTCGTCGGGAGACTTAACGCCGATCCGACGATGGTGAACTCGCACTTTACCCGCCCCGACCTTGCCAACGGCACGGGATTCTCGGCCCTCTCCAACGATGCGTACTCCGTGGGAATCGGCGGGTCGACGCCCATCGCAGGAATGATCGCCGGCTTCGAGTGGACCTATGCCGATTTCGGGTACGAAACGAGTCCGCAGGGCAAGACAAATCGCGCCGAGACCACGTATTTCATGCTGACCGGCGGACTCCCGTTCTACACCACCTGGAAGATGACCCTCTTTCCGTTTCTGGGCGTAGGCGCAGGCTCCATGCGCGTCACGCTCAAGACGCGCGACGGAGGTCCCTCGGTGTCGACCACGAAGAGCCCGACCTTTGACGAGATCGTGCTGAGTCCTGGGCTCGAGAGTCAGATCCTCGGAACGTACCTCATGGTGCAGCCGGGGCTCGGGCTCGACTACCTCCTGCTCAGTGACGACCCGAAGAGCCACTTGGGCGTGACGCTCGGCGTGCGGTTCGGCACGGCGATCACCCCCAACCGCACGCCGTGGAAATACCGCGGCACGGAAGTGTTCGGCGGACCGACCTTCCAGCCTAGTGGCGGCACGCTGCGCGTACTCGTCGGCATAGGCGGTTTCCGGATCGCGGGCGCGAAATAAGGCGCACCAGGGGTCGGCCCCAAGGCGCTGGCGACTACGTCGCCAGCGCCTTTTGCATCGCGGCCACCATCGCGCCCACGGTGAATCGCTCGCGCGCCACGGCGCCGCCGCGAGCCGCGAGCACCGCGGCAAGCGCCGGGTCGGCCTGCAGTCGCGCGATCGCGCCGGCGAGTGCCGCGGCATCGCCGGGTGTCACGAGCAACCCGTTCTCGCCGTCCGTGATGATCTCGGGTACGCCCCCGGCGCGCGTGGCGATCACCGGCCGGCCGGCGAGCATCCCCTCGACGAGCACCCGGCCGAACGGCTCCGGAAACACGGATGCGTGCACCACCGCGTCGGCTGCGCGCAGCAACGCCGGCGTGTCGGCACGGAACCCGGTGAAATGCACGCGATCGCGCACGCCGAGGCGTACGGCCTGATCTTCGAGCGAGGCGGCGAACGCATCCTCGCCGAAGAGCGGTGCGCCCGCGATGATCGCGTGCACCCCGGGCAGCGTGGCGAGCGCATCGAGCAGCACCTGCTGCCCTTTCCACGGATGGAAGCGACCGAGCATCGCCACCGTGAACGCACCCCCGGGAATGCCGAGCGACGTGCGCACCGCGGCGGCGGCATCGTCGCCCAACGCGTCGAACGGCGCCGCATCGAT
>CAIRBD010000172.1 GCA_903876745.1 uncultured Gemmatimonadota bacterium | reverse complement strand
GATCTGCCGCCGCAAGCCGTTCTGGGCATCGAGCTCGTCGAGGATCCCCTGATAACAGCCGCCGTACACGTAGCGCGGATTCTTGCGGTCCACGCCGATGTTCGCGCTCTCGCAGCCGGGGCCGTCCGTCCAGTCCGCGGCCGTGATGGCCGCACCGTCGGTGCGGCTCTTGATGATCACCGACGAGTTGTCCTGCTGGCCGCTGTACAGGCGATACGGGTAGACGTCGTCAACGATCACGTGGTAGAACTGTGCCGTCGGCTGGTTGTCCTGCGTGCTCCAGCTCTTCGCGCCGTCGAGGGAGACGGAGGCGCCGCCATCGTTGGCGTTCGCCATGTAGCGCGGGTCCTTCGGGTTCAGCCACAGCTGGTGGTTGTCGCCGTGCAGCGAGTTGAGCGTCGTGAACGTCTTCCCGCCGTCGATCGACTTCATGATCGGCGCGTTGATGGCGTACACCACATTCTCGTTGAGCGGATCGGCCGTGACGTTCATGTAGTACCAGCTGCGCGTCACGGTGTTGCGGTCCTCGGAGAGCAGCTTCCACGTGGCGCCCGCGTCGTCGGAGCGGTACATGCCGCTCTTCTCGGCTTCGACGATCGCGTACACGCGCTCCGGATTCGCCGGCGACACGGCCACGCCGATCTTTCCCATCAGTTTGGGCAGCCCGCCGGCGAGGCGCGACCACGTGTCACCGCCGTCAGTGCTTTTCCAGATGCCGCTGCCGGCGCCACCCGAGCGCACCTGCCACGGCAGCCGCTGGTGATCCCAGAACGCGGCGTAGAGGATGCGCGGGTTGGTCGGATCCATCGACAGGTCGCTCGCGCCGCTCGTCGCGTTGTCTCCCTTGAGCACGAGCGTCCACGTGCCGCCGCCGTCCTTCGAGCGATAGATGCCGCGGTCGGCCGTCCCCTTCCAGCGGTCGCCCTGCGCGGCGACATACACCACGTCGGGGTTCTGCGGATGGATGCGCACCTGCGAGATCTGTTTCGTGGCGGCGAGTCCGACGTGCTTCCACGTCTTCCCCGCGTCGGTGCTCTTGTACACGCCGTCGCCGAAACTCGAGGACTGTCCGCGCACGGCGTGCTCGCCGGTGCCCACGAACAGCACGTTCGGATCGGACTCCGCCACCGCGATGGCGCCGATCGAACTGGTGTGGAAGAACCCGTCGGAGATGTTCCGCCACGTGTGGCCGGCGTCGTCGGTCTTCCACACGCCGCCGCCCGTGTAGCCCGCGTAGTACACGTAGGGCTGCGACGTGACGCCGGCCACGGCGTTGGCCCGCCCGCCGCGGAATGGTCCGACGTTGCGCCACTGCAGCGCGTGGAACTGCGCCGTGTCGAAGGCGACGGCCGCCGGCCGCGGCTGCGCACCGAGCGGAAGCGCGACCATGGCGATGGCGAGACGAACGGTCCGGAGTGACGACACCGGTGTGCTCCAGCGTGAACGTGTGGGGGGACTGAGGGCGACATCGGGATTCTACACATCGCGGCGCGGCCGCAGAAGAGCTGGCGCTTGCTCGACTCGCGCGTGCCCGTCAGTCGCCTCCATCCGCCGCCGACGATACCTTCCCGCGATGTCCATCCACCATCGCCTGTTCACGGCCGCATGCGCCGCCGCCCTC
>CAIRBD010000171.1 GCA_903876745.1 uncultured Gemmatimonadota bacterium | reverse complement strand
CGTGAAGAGGCCATAGCCACCCACGTTCTGGTCGAGCGATTGGATGAGCGATGCCATCCAGCCGAACGAGGCGATGAATGCGGCGAGCGTGAGCACGGCGAGCGCACCCATCCACCACTGCGTCACGCCGAGGGCCTTGATGGGGTCGCGGAACGTGTCGGCGCGCGTACGCACCCAGAACGCGCCGAGCGCGAGTCCGAGGATGAACGCCGAGAGCATCAGTTCGAACGAGTGCGTGGCGCTCCCGAGCACGAGCGAGAGCATGCGCACCCACGCGATCTCGTAGATGAAGCTCGAGAACGCCGTGCCGGCGGCCACGGCGAGCATCACGCGCCACAGTGTGGGGAGATCGGGAGAGACGGCGGGATCGAGCGAGACGTTCGTGGCGGCGGTCGAGTGTCCGTCGATGTCGGCACCGGCGGCAGTCGGTGCCGGCTCGTCATCATCCTGCGTGAGTCGCACGGCCGCGAACACGGAGAACCCAGACAGCAGATTCGCCACGGCCGCGGCGAGCAGCGTGCCCGGCAACCCCACGAGTCCTATCAGGTAGAACCCGGCGATCAACACGCCCGCCGCCGCGCCGATGGAGTTCGCGAAGTACAGCACCGAGATCGTGCGCCCGCTCCCGCTCCGTCCATCGGGCGACACGCGGCGCAGCAGCCCGGCGCTCATCAGCGGGAATGTGGAGCCGAGGAGCAATGACTGGGGCAGGATCAACAGTCCGGCGAGGACCCATTTCACCACCACGAGCCCCGTGCCCCCGGCGAGGGCGGGGAACACCGTCGCGTACGCGAACGCGCTCACACCGAGAAAGATCTCGTGGAAGAACAGTCCGATGATGCCCACCGCGATCTCGACGAACGCGTAGCCGAAGAGCGGTTCGCGGATGCGCGACGACCACTTCGCGGCGAGCGCGGCGCCGGCCGACATCCCGCCGAGGTAGATCACGAGCACGATCACCTGTGCGTAGGCGCTGTGGCCGACGAAAAGACTGAGATACCGGCTCCAGATGGACTCGTAGATGAGTCCCGCGGCACCGGAAAGCACGAAAACCAGAGTCAGGAGTAGAGGCATGTCGGATCGGTGATATGGTGCGCCGGTGCGGCGACGATGCGGCGTGCGATCACCGCCACGTGGCGATCATGCGGATGCCGTACCGTGGACGCAGTGTGATCTGCGGATACATCGCGATGCGCTGCTTGGGGGCCACCCACAATCGCCATTTCTGCGCGAGCGTGGCGAGCACGAGCACGGCTTCGGTCCAGGCGAACTGCTCGCCGATGCACAACCGTGTGCCGCCGCCGAACGGGAAGTACGCGAACTTCTGCCGCTTCGCCACGGCCTCGGGGAGCCAGCGGTCCGGGTCGAACGTCTCGGGGTCGGGCCACCAGCGGTGGTCGCGGTGCACGAGGTACGGACTCACGAGCACGATGGTGCGCGGCGGCAGCTCGTACTCACCGATCGTATAGCGGTCGATCGCGCGCCGGCCGATCGCATACGCGGGCGGATACAGGCGGATCGTCTCCGAAACGACGCGCCGCGTGTACTCGAGCTTCGGCAGGTCGGCGAAGGTCGGCGTGTGACCGAGCGCGTCGGCCTCGGCCTGCAGCCGCTGCTCGACGTCGGGATGGCGCGCGATGAGGTACCACGCCCAGGTGAGCGCGTTGGCCGTAGTCTCGTGGCCGGCGAGGAACAAGGTCATCGCCTCGTCGCGCAACTGCCGGTCGCTCATCCCGCCGCCGTCCCCTTCGGTGTCGGTGGCGAGGAGGAGCATCGAGAGCAGGTCACCCGCATCCACGCCGCTGGCCCGGCGCTCGGCGATGAGCCGGTAGATCGTGGCGTCGAGCCGGCGGCGCGCGCGGTGAAAGCGGACGGACGATGGGAATGGCAGCGCGAAGAGCAGAGGGCTCCACGGCAGCATCATCCGGTTGAACGAACCAAGGATGGTGGTGAGTGCCTGGCCGATCTCACCCGCCTCGCCGCCGACGTCGGCGCTGAACAGCGTCCGCGCGACGATCGACAGGGTGAGCGCCATCATCTCGTGATGCACGTCAAAGTGTTCGCCGTCGCGCCAGCGGTCGCGCACTTTCGTGGCCTCGTCTACCATCGTCCCGGCGTACGCGGCGATGCGGTCGCGATGGAAGGCCGGCTGCGCGAGCCGGCGCTGCCGCATGTGCTCCTCACCCTCGCTCGTGAGCAGCCCGTTGCCGAGGATCACCCGTGCGCGCTCGAGCGCCTTCCCCTTGAGGAAGTTCTTCTCGTGCGTGATGAGCACGTTGCGGATGGCCTCGGGGTGATTCAGCAGCACGAGGCGCTCGGGTCCCACGCGCATCCCCGCTATGTCGCCGTGCGCATCGGCCGTGCGGATGAGGAACTGCAGCGAGTCGCGCCGGCTCTGCAGCAGCAGGTCCCCGGGGAACCGGGCTTTCGGGCCGGGCGGGAACGTGCCGCTCATCGGGTCAGCGCACTTCGAATGTGAGCGAGGCCCACTTGGACTCGTAGTCCACCCGTCCGTCATCCACGCGCACCATGCGGATGAACTTCACATACCAGCGGCCGGCGCGGTCGAGGTGCACCCGTACGATGCCGTTCGCATCGCAGTGCGCGGTGCGCGCGGGGAGGCGCGTGTCGCCGGTGGTGCCCGCGCGCCCGCCGATCATCACGAGCTGATCGGCGAGTGGCTTGCCATCCATGAGACACTGAAGACCGATGGTAGCACCGGGATGCACCGCATACGGATTCTCGAGCGGCACGAGCTCGGCGGGATATCCCAGCGGCGTCTTCCACGCGTCGGTACGCGTGTCGCCCACCTGGAAGATCGCCTTCACGTGTTTATGGTAGCGTTCCTTGGCGCCCTTTGTGAACGAGCCGTCCGTTTTGCGCGCGGCGAGGACGTCGGGAATACCGTCGTCGGCGAGGTACTGGTTGAAGTCCTTGGCCGAGAGCTCGAACTCGCGCGGCTTGGTGGAGAGTCCCACGACGTACGTGCCGCTCGCCGCCGGCGAGTAGTTGAGCCGGCTCGTGTCGCCGCGCGTGTCCCAGTGCGCGCTGTCGATCGCGGCGCGGCCCGACGGCGCGACGACGCTCAGATCGGCGACGCGCGACCATTCGATGGCGTTCTCGCTCTTGCTATACGTGCCATTGAGCAGTGGCATCGCCATCGCGCTGCCCGGCGCCACGAAGTACGTGGTGAGACGCCAGAACATGTCGTGCGCGAGGAGCGGGGCGGCGACCAGCGAGAGCAGCAGGAGCGCCGCGGCAGTGCGGAAAGGGTGTCGAGTCATGGCTCCAAGATACGACAGGAGGCGGCGACTGGGAGTGGCCGCGGGCGCGCCGGCGCGTCAGTCGTACCGGAGGATGCCGCGCACGCGGTCGCGCCACCCGTCGGCGCGCGTCCACGCCTCCACCATCGCGCCGTCGACGCGGTCGGGCGTGGCGTCGAGTGTCGCGCGGATCCCCGAGCGCCCGATCAACCGCTCGAAGTGCCCGTCGCCGCGCGGGTTCGCCGCCGTGGGGTAGCGCGCCCACGCGAATCGCAGCCGGTGCGTGGCGATGACAGCGGCGAGTAGCAGCAATCCGAGCCCCACGGGACGCACGAGGTGCGCGTCGGTGGCCACCGCACGTACGCCCTCGCACGGCTCGCCGGCGTACGGGCCGATGCCCGGCGTGAACACGACACGTTCGAACCGCACGCCGCGCGGCGTCTGCCGCGACAGGTGATCAAGCACGCGCGCCACGTCGAGCCAGGGCGCGCCCACCTGCTGGAACGGCGCGTCCGTGCCGCGACCAACACTCAGATTGGTCGCTTCGAACAGGCACATCCCGGGATACAGCAGCGCGCCCTCGGCGGACGGCATCGACGGCGAGGTGGGGATCCACTCGAGTCCCGTGTCGCTCCACACCATCTCACGCCGCCATCCGTCGCAGGCGATCACGCGCACGTCGGCGCCGGGCCATCGCTCGCGCTGCCAGAGGAGGGCGAGCTCCCCCACCGTGAGCGCGTGGCGAACGGGGATCGCGTCGTTTCCGACGAACGACGCGAAGGTCATGTCGAGGATGGGCCCTTCGGCGAAGTCGAGGCGCCCGCCGAGCGGGTTGGGACGGTCGAGCACGATGAGCGGCACGCCGGCCTCGGCGCACGCCGCGCCCACCTCGAACAGTGTCCATACATATGTATAGAAGCGGGCGCCGATGTCGGGGACGTCGAAGAGCACCGCATCGAGCCCGGCGAGCTGCTCCGGCGCAGGGCGCATCCGTTCGCCGTAGAGCGACACCACGGGAAGCCCGCTGAGCGCGTCGGTGGAATCCGACACGCCGGCGCCGTCGGCGGCCGAGGCGCCGAGTCCGTGCTCCGGACCGAACAACCGGACCACAGGCACGCCCGCGCCAAGTAGCGCGGTGCGGGAATGCCCACTCGGCTGTGCCGCCAGGCGCGCCGCGTCGTTGGTGACCAGCCCAACCCGCGCCAGGGAGCCAAGCAATCGAGGATCGGCGATGACGTGATCGATGCCGAAGATCACGGTCGACACTCAGTTCTTTCGGTGGAACGTGACCAGATACGACGGCATCAGCGATTCCTTCGGTCCGTTCTTCATCGCGCCGCTGAGCACGCTGGCGGTGGCCGGTGCGCCGTCAAAGTGGGCGACGGGGCCGTAATCGTACACGATCTCGAGGGTCACGCGCGTATCGGTGGCACCCCCGGTGACGGTGAGCGTGCCGGAGCGGCCTGCTTCTATAGAATACGTGCCGGTGCCGGTCACGAGCGTGTCGCGCAGGCTGGACTGACTGAGCGTGAGCACGAACGACGAGCCGATCACGGCACCGTCCTGCACCCACGAACCGGTAAGCAACGGTGCGGGGCCGAGGTTCGTCACGTCGACGGCGGAGCGGGTGCATCCTGCGGTCGCGGCGAGTGTCGTCAGCGTGGCCAGCAGTGTCAGGCGATGGAGCGTGGCGTTCACGCGGATCTCCGAAAGGGAACGTCCCTTACATACCCGCCGCTTCGGCATCCGGACCGTCGCCGGGCGCGACGCGCGTGAAATCCTCTTTGTACCGCACCGCACAGTGCGGGCAGCAGAAATCGTCCGGCAACTGCTCCCACTGCGTGCCGGCGTCGAACCCCTCGTGACGATCGCCGAGCGATTCATCGTACACGTAGCCGCATTCCGGGCAGAGATATTTGTCCATGCGCGCTCGCCTCAGGCCGAGGCGGCGGTGGGAGCGACCGGCGGCGAAGCCGGCG
>CAIRBD010000170.1 GCA_903876745.1 uncultured Gemmatimonadota bacterium | reverse complement strand
TCCACGCCCAACAAAGCGGCACCGTCAGCGGCACCGTCGCTGATGGCTCGACCGGAAAATATCTCGAAGGCGCCGACGTTTCGATCGACGGCACGACCCTTCACGCGTCCACCGCGCGCGAAGGCGAATTCGTGTTGTTCGATGTGCCTGCCGGTGCCCAGACCGTAACGGTCGCTTACCCAGGACTGGAAACCAAGAGTATGCCGGTCAGCGTCGTCGCGGGCCAGACCGCCACGGCTGCCTTTCGGCTCGGCGCCAGTGAAGTCATCAAGCTGGCGGAGTTCAAAGTCGCCGGAACCAAAGAAGGTATGTCGCAGGCCATCGCCCTCCAACGCGTCTCGATCAACACCAAGATCGTCGCGGCGGGCGACCAATACGGTGACATCGCCGAGGGCAACGCGGCCGAATATCTTAAATTCCTCCCCGGTGTCGGCATCGACTACAATGCGAACGACGCCCGCGCGGCCACGCTGCGCGGCATGTCGACCGCGTTTACCAACGTCACAATGAACGGCAACCCGATGGCGAGCGCGACGTCGGGCAATCTCAACCGTCGATTTGAATTTGAGCAGGTCTCGATCAGCAACGTCGAGACGATCGAAGTCTTCAAGACCCTCACCCCCGAGATGCAGGCCAACAGCACCGGCGGCTCCGTCAATCTGGTCACGAAGAGCGCCTTTGACCGCGAGGGCAGCCTCGGGACTTATCGCTTCTATCTGCAGGCCACCGGCGATGATCTTATGCTCAAAAAGACTCCGGGTTGGGGCCAGGAAAACACCCGCAAGATTCTGCCCGGCGTCGATCTCAACTTCGCTGCCCGCCTGACGCCCAATCTCGGCATCAACGTTAGCTACAAAAATTCCCAACTGTTCAACGACTACCCCCGCTCCACCTACGCGTGGGACTATAATCCGGCGGACGGCGGCACGCCCACCCACCCCCTGCTCACTTCGTGGAATCTGCAGAACGAACAAAAGGACACTCGTCGCCAAGGTCTCTCGGCACAAGTGGACTACCGCCTGGGCGAACACACCAAGCTCTCGTTCCTCGGCGACTGGACCTACTACGACCTGATCTTCACCGATCGCACCACGACCGTTAACACCGGCACACTGGCGCCGCTCGCCACGACATCGGCGCCCTTCACCGGCACCTCGTTCACGGGCGTGGCAGGCCGAGGCTCGGTCACGTTCCAGGAAATCAACCGCTGGAAATCCGGCGTCACGTGGGACTTTCCGCTCAACCTCACCCACACATTCGCCGACACCTCCAAGCTCGAAGCCAGCCTCTATTGGAGCCAAGCCTACAGCAAATACCGCGACACGACCGGCTCGTGGTATTCCGACGTGACGATTCAGCGCGGCGGCACCAGCCCTCAAACCAACACCGTCACCGATCCGATCACCGTCGGCTTTGACAACATTGGTGGCGTCGTCCCCTCGTATCGGGTTACGGACAGCACCGGCGCGGCCGTAAATCTCAACGACATCAGCAAGGACCAAGCACGCAAATCCGCAGCCGCCCGCAGACCGGCGTCGATACGCGCGACGGTGTGACCTTCGACTACCGGAAAGAATTCAAGACCACGATTCCGCTGGCGGTGAAAGTAGGCGGCCGCGTTGACGACACGACCCGCAACATCGCCAATCCGATCTTCAACCGCACCGGCACTTCCGCGGCGACCGGCTTCGGCGGCGCCTCCGCCATCACTGGCAACCAGCTGGCGGGCCTCGCTGACACGATCTTCGCCAACCATTCGATCGGTTACGGCCTTCCCGCCTACACGTTCCCGAGCGTCTATCGCGCGTTCACCGCGCTCGGCGGAAACAACTATCTGCCCTACACGCCGGCGAGCGACGTCCAGGCCCGCTTCGACGACAGCACGAAAGCCGGTTACTTGCGCGCCGACGTCACTCCGATCAAGGACCTCCTGATCGTGGGCGGCTTCCGCTACGAAGATCGTTCGACCGACGTCCAGAACCGGCTCCTGACGCTGCCCGCGCCGGTCAGCAGCAAGTTCTCCGACAAGCGCTGGTTCCCGTCGGTCAACGCGAAGTATACGCCGAACAGCAATCTGGTTTTCCGTTTCGGCTACGCCAAGTCCATCGGCCTCCCCGACTACAGCGATCTGCTGCCCGGACCCGCGACGATCACCGATCCGAACGGCTCCACCCGCGGCAAGATCAGCATCTACAACTCGGCGCTCGAGTCCTACCACGTCGACAACCTCGACGCCTCGGTGGAATACTACTTCAGCCGCTCGACGTTCGTGTCCTTCTCGGTCTTCCGCAAGACCCTCAAGAACTTCATCGTCTCCGCGACGCAGGGCCTC
>CAIRBD010000169.1 GCA_903876745.1 uncultured Gemmatimonadota bacterium | reverse complement strand
TCTGCGCGTGCGCAGAACGGCCCCGCAGCCCCGCTGGCGTCGTTCGCCAGCCAGCGCCTGATCGTGCTCCCCGTGCAGATGCTGCGCGGCGACAGCACCTCGTGGGTGACCGCGGCCGGCTGGGAGAAGTTCCGGCACGAACTGGACGACTCCATCGGCGCGGCGATCTCGGAACGCGGCGTGGGGCGCCGTTGGGCGTACGCGGCCGACGTGGCGAGGCAGTCGAAGCGCAACGCGCTCTATACGAACGATCCCTATGCGATCGGGGCGCAGCCGTTGCGCGCGCAAGCGTACAAAGTGGACGACAAGATGCCAGAGACGATGGCGTCGGGCATCCGCACGCTGATCGCGCTGAGCGATGCGCGGTACGCGCTGGTGCCGGTGGAACTGGTGTTCGAGCGGACCGGCGAGCGGCAGCGCGCGGTGCTGCGGCTGGCGCTCGTCGACGGGCGCTCGACGGCGTTCGTGTGGATCGCCGATGCGGTCTCGGATGGTGCGACCGTGAAGCCCGCCGGACTCGCCGGCGTGCTCGCTCAACGGGTCGCGGACTTCGTGGCGCGGCGTCCGTAGCGGGCGACACGCCGATACTCTCCTGACATGTCACTCAACGTCACGCTCATTCCCGGCGACGGCATCGGGCCGTCGATCACCGATGCCACCGTCCGCCTGCTGGCCGCCGCGGGCGCCGACATCACGTGGGACCGGCAGCACGCGGGCATGGCGGCAGTCAAAGAGTTCAACGACCCGATCCCCGAAGCCACGCTCGACTCCATCCGGCGCACGAAGCTCGCGCTGAAGGGGCCGCTCGAGACGCCGGTGGGAAAGGGGTTCCGTTCCATCAACGTGGCGTTGCGCAAGGCGTTCGACCTGTACGCGAACGTGCGGCCGGCGAAGAGCGTGATCCCGGGACTCCGGTTCAGCGACGTGGACATCGTGCTCGTGCGCGAGAACACGGAAGGACTGTACATCGGCATCGAGAACTACATCAAGATCGGCGGCGACGAGCACGCGGCGGCGCAGTCGGTGGCCGTGGTGACGCGGCAGGGCTCGGAACGCATCCACCGGTACGCCTTCGAGTACGCCGTGACGCACGGGCGCAAGAAGGTGACGCTGGTGCACAAGGCGAACATCCTGAAGTTCTCGCAGGGGCTGTTCCTCGAGGTGGGGCGCGAGATCGCCAAGGAGTACGCCTCGCGGCTGACCGTCGAGGAGAAGATCGTGGACGCCTGCGCGATGGAGCTGGTGATGCGCCCGGAGCGTTTCGACGTGATCGTGACGACGAACCTCTTCGGCGACATCCTCTCCGACCTCACGTCGGGCCTCGTGGGCGGGCTGGGACTCACGCCGGGCGCCAACATCGGGGAGAACGCGGCGATCTTCGAGGCGGTGCACGGCACGGCACCCGACATCGTCGGGAAGGGGATCGCGAATCCGACGGCGGTGATGTTCGCGGCGTGCCAGATGCTCGACCACGTGGGCGACGCGGCGCGCGCGACGCGCGTGCGCAGCGCCATCGAGACGGTGCTCCGCGCAAGGCAGACGGTGACCGGCGACATCGGCGGCACGGCGACCACGGACCAGTACACGGACGCCGTGATCGCGGCGCTGTAGCGCGCGGCCATCCGTGATCCGCCTCCTGCACGCGTCGGACCTGCACTTCGGGAAGCCGAGCGTCCCCGCGCAAGTCGCGGCACTCGAGGCATTCGCGCGCGCGTCGCCGTGGGACGCGATCATCATCTCGGGCGACCTCTCGCAGCGCTCGCGCACTCGTGAGTTCCTGCAGGCGCGCGCGTTCCTCGACCGCATGGGTGAGGTGGCGCCGGTATTCGTCATTCCGGGCAATCATGACGTCGCGTGGTGGATGGCTCCGGTGGGACTCGGCGACACGCTGTCGATGTATTCGCGGTACCGGCGGCACATCTGTGCGGAACTCGACCCCGTGATGCGGCGGACCGGCGTCACGATCGCGAGTGTGAACTCGTCGCATGGCATCCGGCCGTTCACGCTCACCACGCGGCCTCGCGATCTGAGCGTGGTCGGCGCCGTGCGACCGCGGCAGTGGAAGCACGCGGCGGCACAGTTCGCGGCGTCGGGCGATGACCTCAAAGTGCTCGTGATGCACCACAACCTGCTGCGCGGGAATCTGTCGAACCGTTGGGGACTCGCGGCGCGAGCGCACGGCATCGCCGACGCGGCGGCAACGGGGGCGGACCTCGTACTGTGCGGGCATGACCACGAGGAGCGCGTGGCGCAGGTGACCGCGGGAGGCCGGACGTTCGTGGTCTCGACGGCGAGCACGCTCACGACGCGGGTGCGCGGGCAGCGGGCGGCGTCGTTCAATGCGATCGAAGCCGACGCCGGCGCGATCACGGTGCGGGTGCAGGCCTGGGACGCGGCGAGCGGAGCGTTCGCACCGGGTGCCGCGACGAGCTTCGCTCGGTGAGCGGTGCGTCGGCCACGCGGCGCCTGATGTCGCATCGCCACCGTGTGGAGCAGCCATGCTCCGCGCGCTGATCCGCCGGCTCCGTGGCGTGCGCGACGACGCGCAACTCGCGCTCTCGCTCGACGCGCCGCCGCCGCGGAGCGCCGAGGAACTGCTCGAGCGGCTGCGCGCCCACGGTCTGCGGCTGATCGAACACGTGATCCTCACGAACACCCGCCGCACGATCGTGCGTGTGATCGGGCGCGAGCTGCGCCTGCAGCGCGGGTTCCTCGACGCGCCCGACGACGTGCACGCGGCCGTCGCAGCGTTCGTGATGGCGACGCGGCGGCGCCCGGAACAGCGACGCGATGCGCTGCGGCGACTTCTGGCATTCGCGGAGCGATTCCCTGCGCTGCCGCCTCGGCTGCGCGCCGAGCGCACGCATCCAGACGACGTTCCGTTGGCGGCGCGGCTGGCCGC
>CAIRBD010000168.1 GCA_903876745.1 uncultured Gemmatimonadota bacterium | reverse complement strand
TGTCGGAGGCGGTCTGGGCGTGGGGGGAGCCA
The DNA here is from genome assembly GCA_903876745.1 of uncultured Gemmatimonadota bacterium. Classification (GTDB taxonomy): domain Bacteria; phylum Gemmatimonadota; class Gemmatimonadetes; order Gemmatimonadales; family Gemmatimonadaceae; genus Fen-1231. The sequence goes on along the minus strand of CAIRBD010000168.1, from coordinate 7,859 downwards.
TCGATGGAGATGGTGTCGAGCTGCCGGCGCCGAAGGAAGTCGATGGCGACGTTGTTGGCGATCTTGAACAGCCAGCTCGAGAACTTGAACTCGGGATTGTACTTGTCGAGGTGGCTCAGGACCTTGATGAACGCGTCCTGCGCGAGATCCTCGGCGGTGGCGGTGTCGCGCACCATGCGGAACACCAGGGAGAACACCGGGCGCTCGTATCTGCGGACCAGCTCCCGGAAAGCGTCCTCCCGGCCACGTTGGGCCAGGGCGACGACATCCGCGTCCGGTAGGTTCGAGAGATCCAGGAGGGCATTCACGCTACGGGAAACTTGCCCGTGCTCTCGCAACCGGGCAACTTTCAAGGCTCATGCCAATGACCTTGACGGAAGCGACCGAGGCGCGGGCGGCCGCGGCGGGCGCCCCGGGAAAGCGCAGCTACGTGCAGCGCATCTTCTCCGAGATCGCGCCGCGCTACGACCTGCTCAATCACCTGCTCAGCGCCGGGATCGACCGCTGGTGGCGACGCCTGGCGATCGCGCAGCTGGGGTGGGAGCGGCACCCGACGGGGTGGTACCTGGACCTCTGTGCCGGCACGCTCGATGTGGGCACGGCCCTCAGCAAGCGGCCGGGCTTCGCCGGGCACGTCGTGGCGGCCGATTTCGCCGAACCGATGCTCCGCGCCGGGGACGGCAAGGCGCCGCGGTCCGTGCTCGCCCCGGTGGTGGCAGACGCCCTGGCGCTCCCCATCGCGAACGACAGCTGCGACGGCGCCATCGTCGCGTTCGGGATCCGCAACGTCGCCAATCTCGATGCGGGGCTCAAAGAAGTGCTCCGCCTGCTCGTGCCGGGCGCGCGCTTCGTGATCCTCGAGCTCTCCACGCCGCAATCCGCGATCATCCGGGCGGCGTACCGGTTCTATTTCCACGAGGTGATGCCGGTGATCGGCCGCATCATCAGCGGACACCGCACGGCATACAAGTATCTGCCCGAGTCGGTCGCCAACTTCCCCGAGACGACGGCCCTCGCCGCACAGATGCGCGCGGCGGGGTTCGTGAACGTGCAGTTCAGCACGCTGTCGTTCGGGATCGCGGCGATGCATGTGGGAGAAAAGTTCACTACTACTGCAGTAGACGGTACACGGTAGACGGTACACCGTGTACGTGACAGGCGCGTCGTTCTACATGAACGGTCCACCGTCTACCGTCTACCGTCTACTCGCTTTTCAGAAACTCCAGACTCCGTGACTCTCGATACCCTCTCCGATTTCCTCTCCGCCATCGACGCCATCGGCGAGCTCCGTCGCATCACGGAGCCCGTCAAGGTGGAACTCGAGATGTGCGAGATCACCGACCGCGTGAGCAAGCTGCCGGGCGGCGGCATGGCGCTGCTGTTCGAGCAGCCCGTGCTCGCCGACGGTTCCATCTCACCGATCCCTGTGGGCATCAATCTGTTCGGCTCCATGAAGCGCATGGCGCTCGCGCTCGGCGTGACGGACCTGAATGAACACGGCGACCGCATCACCAAGCTGATGGACCTGAAGGTGCCCGAGGGGATCCTCGGCAAGTTGTCGCTGCTGCCCCGTCTGCTCGAAGTCTCGAAGTTCCCGCCGCGCATGCAGGGTGGCGCGCCGAGCTGCCAGGAGGTCGTGTGGCGCGGCGACGACATCGACCTGCGCAAGTTGCCGGTGCTCACCACGTGGCCCGACGACGGCGGGCCGTTCATCACGCTGCCGATGGTGATCAGCAAGGATCCTAAACGCGGCATCCGCAACGTCGGCATGTACCGCGTGCAGGTGATGGGGAAGGACACCGTCGCGATGCACTGGCAGCGCCACAAGGTGGGCGCGGCGCACTGGCGCGAGATGGCGGAACGCGGCGAGAAGATGCCGGTGTGCATCGCCATCGGCGGCGACCCGGCGTCGATGTACTCGGCGAGCGCGCCGCTCCCGCCCACGGTGGACGAGTTCATCTTCGCGGGGTTCCTGCGCAAGGCGCCCGTGCGGCTCACGAAGGCGCTCACCTGCGACCTCGAAGTGCCTGCCGACGCGGAGTTCGTGATCGAGGGGTACATCGATCCCGCCGAGGAGCTCATCGTGGAAGGGCCGTTCGGTGACCACACGGGCTACTACTCCGAAGCCGACCTGTATCCGAAGGTGCACGTCACCGCGGTGACGATGCGCAAGAACCCGATCTATGCCGCGACCATCGTCGGGCGTCCGCCGATGGAGGACTACTATCTCGGCCACGCCACGGAGCGGATCTTCCTGCCGCTGCTCAAGCTGACGCTCCCCGAGATCGTGGACTATCACATGCCGGCCGAGGGGCTGTTCCATAACCTCGTGTTCGTGTCGATCAAGAAGGAATATCCGGGGCAGGCGTACAAGGTGATGAACGCGATGTGGGGGCAGGGCCTCATGTCGCTGGCGAAGGTACTCGTGGTGGTGGACCACTGGGTGGACATCCAGGACGCCGCCAACGCGTGGTGGGTGGCGCTCAACAACATCGACCCCGAGCGCGACGTGCGCTTCACGATGGGGCCGGTGGACGTGCTCGATCACGCGAGCCGCGCGTTCACCTACGGCAGCAAGATGGGGATCGACGGCACGAAGAAGTTCCCCGAGGAAGGGTTCACGCGGAACTGGCCCGAGGTCATCACGATGGACGACGCGACGCGCTCGAGCGTGGACGCGATGTGGCCGAAGCTGGGGCTCGGGTGAGCGCCACGCCGGTGCCGGGACGCGAAGGGCAGACCTTCGACGGCACGTCGCGCCTCGTGCGCTACGTGAACTTCGTGAAGCTGCCGCACACGGTGTTCGCGCTTCCCTTCGCGCTGGTGGGCGTGGTCCTCGCCTCGTACCGCGCGCCGGCGACGTGGGCGCAGCTCGGCTGGGTGGTGCTCGCGTTCACGTCGGCGCGCTTCGCGGCGATGGGGTTCAACCGCATCGCCGACCGCCACATCGACGCGCGCAATCCGCGCACGGCGATGCGCGAGATCCCGCGCGGCGCGATGGGCGTGGGCGAATCGTGGGCGCTCGTACTCGGCGCGGTGGTGCTGTTCGTGTGGACGTCGTACCGCATCAACACGCTGTGCTTCCTGCTCTCGCCCGTCGCCATCGGATGGGTGTTCTTCTACAGCTTCACCAAGCGCTTCACCAAGTGGTCGCATCTCGTGATGGGACTCGGCATGGGGATCGCGCCGGTGGGCGGGTACCTGGCCATCACGGGCGTGTGGAGCGATCCGTGGTGGCTGCTGCCCGCGCTCGCCGCGGCGGTGATGACGTGGGGCGGCGGTTTTGACGTGCTGTACGCCCTGCAGGACGTCGCCTTCGACCGTGAACACGGGCTCTTCTCCGTGCCGGCGATGCTCGGCGAGCGCAGCGCGGTGCGGGTGGCCCGCGCGCTGCACGTGTGCACCGTGTTGCTGCTCACGGCCGCCGGCATCGGCGCGGGGCGCGGCTGGGTGTTCGGCGCCGGCGTGACGACGGTAGCGGCGCTGCTCGTGTATGAACATTCGCTGGTGCGGCACGACGATCAGTCTCGGCTCGATGCCGCATTCTTCATGATGAACGGCGTCATCAGCATCGTGTTCTTCTGCTTCGCGCTCGCCGAGCGGGTGTTCGTGTGAGCGCCGACGCACCGATCGTCGTCGCGCTCACCGGCGCGAGCGGCGCGCCCTACGGCGTGCGGCTGCTTGAGCAGTTGGTCGCGGCGCGGCGCCGGGTGTCGTTGATCGTGTCGTCGCACGGACTGCGGCTGTTACGCACGGAGACCGATCTCGGCGACGTCGCGGGACTGCGTGCGTTCGTCGGGGCCGAGGCGTGGGATGCGTTCGTGACGACGTACGACGACGGCGATCGCGGCGCGGCGCCCGCGTCGGGATCCGCGAAGAGCGCGGGGATGGTGATCTGCCCCTGCTCGATGGGAACGCTCGCGTCGATCGCAGCCGGCACGTCGCGTTCCCTGGTGGAGCGCGCGGCCGACGTGGCGCTCAAGGAGCGCCGTCCGCTGGTGCTCGTGCCGCGCGAGACGCCGCTCAGCGCGATCCATCTGGAGAACATGCTGCGCCTCACGCGCGCCGGCGCGGTGATCATGCCGGCCTCGCCCGGGTTCTACAACCGGCCCACGCGCATCGAGGAACTGGTGGACTTCGTCGTGGCGCGCGTGCTCGACCAGCTGGGCGTGGAGAACACGCTGGCCATCCGGTGGGGCGGGCAGAAGGACCCGGCGTGACAAGGGTCTACGGCGCGGCGGCGACCGCGTGAGCGTCGTCGCGGGAGCGCCCGGCACGCGGCGTGCGCCGCATCCGTGGGTGTTCGCCGTGCTGTATTTCCCGATGGGGCTGATGATCGGCTATCCGTCGGTCGCGCTGGGCTATCTCGCGAGCCGAGCCGGGCTTCCCGTGTCCACGAGTGCGGCCATCGTCGGCATGGCGCTCTTCGCGCACTCGTTCAAGTTCCTCTGGGCGCCGCTCGGCGACTCCACGCTCTCGCGCAAACAGTGGTACCTGATCGCGGCGGCCGTGATGGGGGTGGGGCTGTTCACGCTCACCGTCACGCCGATCAACGAACGGTCGGTGCCGCTGCTCTCCGTCGTCGTGCTGGGCTCGAACGTCGCGGCGAGTTTTCTCGCGTTCGCCACCGAAGGGCTGATGGCGCACAACACGCTGCCGCAGACGCGCGGGCGCGCGGGCGGATGGTTCCAGAGCGGGAACCAGTTCGGCCAGACGGCCGGCGGCGGGCTCGGGCTCTGGTTCGTGAAGCATCTGCCGGCCACCTGGATGGCTGGGGCCGCGCTCGTCGCCGTGATCTTCGTCTGCGCACTGGCGCTCACGCAGTTGGAGGAGCCGCCACGGGGATGGAGCGGCGAATCGGTGCTCGGTCGCCTGACGGAATCCGCGCGCTCGCTGCTGCGACTGCTCGCCTCACGCGACGGGCGCGTGGCGCTCTTCCTCGCGCTGCTCCCCATCGGCACGGGCGCGGCGCAGTATCTGTTCGGCTCGCTGGGGCCGGAGTTCAACGCGAACGCCGACACGGTGAGTTTCGTGCTCGGAGCCGGCGGTGGCGTCGCGATCGTGCTGGGTTGCGTGACCGGCGGCTGGCTCGCCGACCGGACGCACGCCACGCGCGCGTACGCAATCGCCTGCGCCACGAGCGCGGCCGCAGGAGCGCTCCTGATCGTCGCGCCGCGCGACTCGCTGGGCTACGCAGCGTCCACGCTGTTTTACACGTGGTCGCTCGGCCTGTGTGCCGCGACGCTCACCGGGATGGTGCTCGCCATCATCGGCGACCACGCCGCCGCCACCAAGATCAACACGTTCTTCGCACTCAACACGCTGGGCGGTCTCGCCATGATCCGGTTCGACGGCGCGATGCACGATCGCTACGCGACCTCGGGGATGTTCGCCGCCGAGGCGCTCATCGGGTTCGCGTGCCTCGCACTGTTCGTGGCCTTCGCCGGGAGGATCCGCGGTGCTGATCGGGCTGATTAGCGACACGCACGGACTGCTGCGCCCCGAGGTGCACGAGGCGCTCGCGGGCGTGGAACTCATCCTCCACGCGGGCGACGTGTGCAGCGACACGATCCTCGATGAACTCGCGCTGATCGCGCCCGTGCGCGCCGTGTACGGCAACTGCGACGATCCGTGGATGCCGGGGTTGTCGCAGGAGTTCACGATGGAGCTCGGCGGTCTGCGCGTGCACGTGAGTCACGGGCACGAGATCGGCCGTCCCAAGCCGCGGCAGATCGCGGCGGCCTACGACGCCGACGTGATCGTGTACGGCCACACGCACATCCCGGTGGTCGAGCGCGTGGGCCGAACGCTCGTCGTGAATCCGGGGTCTGCGGGGCCGCGGCAGGCCGCGTCGCCGGTCACGGTGGCGCGGCTCACGATCGACGGCGGAAAGGCCGAGGCCGCGCTCGTGCATCTGCTCGCGTAGGTCGGGCGCCACCCGCCCGACTCAGGCCGAGAGCGCCCTCGGGAACCGCTCCGCTGCTTCCGCCTTGAGGAACTCCTCGGGGAACTTCCGGAACCAGCTCGAGAGCAGCAGCAGCTCGTCCACTTCGTGCGCGGGCACGGTGAGCGCGGTCTTCTCGGGCGGCGCGAAGATCTCGGCCGCCCGCGCCGCGAGCGCCTGCTCCTCCTCGACGGTGCGCGGCGCCGGCAGCTCGGCGCGCACGCGGCCGCGACGCACCACATACACGCGGTCGTCGTCGCCCCACCCGGGCACGCGATACACGAACGAGAGCGATTCCACGGCGAAGCGCAGCCGCGCGAACTGATCCTGCAGCGACTCGAGTCGCACGATCTTGTCGCGCAGGCTCGCCGCGCGCTCGAACTCGAGGTCCTCGCTGCTCGCCTCCATCGCGGCGCGCAGCAGCGCCACCGGCGCGTCGTCGGCACCCTCGAGGAACTGCCGCGCCACGTCGAAGCGCGACGCATACTCGCGCACCGTCGTCGCGGCGACGCACGGGCCCAGGCACCGTCCGATCTCGTGCCGGATGCACCCGGGCGTGCGCGGCGGGGCCACGGGCAGCTCCACCTGATCGGCGAAGTACATCTTCAGGTCGGCGCGGCAATCGCGCAGGCCGAGCGCGTCGTTCAGCTCGCGCAACGCGTCCTCGAGCTGGTGCGCGCCGTGGAACGGGCCGAAGTAGGTGCCCGAGTCGTCGTTGCCGGCGCTCCGCACCACCTGGAACTTGGGCGCCGGCCCGCGCGAGATGCGGATGAACGCGTAGTGCCTCGCGTCGCGCTTCATCATCACGTTGAGCCGCGGGCGCCAGCGTTTGATGAGCCGCAGTTCCTCGAGGAGCGCGGCGAACTCGCTCGGGTGGTAATCCCACGCGATCTCGCCGGCCTCGCGCAGGATGCGCGCGCCTTTGTCGGCGGGATACTCCGCCCGGAAGTAGCTCATCAGGCGCGTGCGCAGTTTCTTGGCCTTGCCCACGTACACGATCTCGCCGTCGGGCGAGATCATGCGGTACACGCCGGGCCGGTCCTTCACGCCGGCGCGCACGGCCTCGCGCATCTGCTGCACACGCGCCTCGACATCGGGCGAGGCAGGTTTGCGTTTGCGTCGCCGGCTCATCGGTCGGCCCGCTGGTCGCGCACGTTCCGCGGGACCGTCATCGTTGGCACGCCGCGCAGAACACCGTCGCGCGCCCTTCGATCTCGTGGTGGCCGCGCAGCGCGGCGCCGCAGCGCGTGCACGCCTCTCCGGCGCGGCCGTACACGGCGAGCCGCTCCACGAATCCGCCGCGCTGTCCGAATGCGTCGCGGTAGTCGCGGAAGCTCGTCCCGCGCAGCGCGATCGACTCCGCGAGCACCCCGCGCATCGCGTCGAGCAGGCGCGCCCCCTCGGCGCGCGTCACCGCGGCGCCGCGCCGAGACGGGCGGATGCCGGCGCGCCAGAGCGCTTCGTTCGCGTAGATGTTGCCGATGCCGGCGAGCCGACGTTGATCCATCAGGATGGTCTTGACCGCGCGCGAGGAGGACCGAACAATACCCGAAAATCGCTCGGGCGTCAGGGCCGGGTCAAGCGGCTCCGGTCCGAGCGCGGCGCTCCACGCGTCGAAGCGCTGCGGCGCCATCAATGCGACGGTGCCGAGGCGGCGCACGTCACGGTAGCGCAGTGTGCGGCCGTCGCTGAGGATGAACGTCAGGCAGGTGTAGTCCGCGGGCGGGTCGTGGCCGACGGCCGAAGGGCGGCTCGCGGCGGCGCCGGATTCCACGAGCAACGCGCCGGTGAACCGCGGCGTGACGACGAGGTGGTCCTGCGTGTCGAGGTCGAGCACCACCGACTTGGCGCGTCGCCACACGCGTGCGATCGTCGCGCCGGACGTACGCGCGACGAACGCCGCGGCGTCCGCCTC
>CAIRBD010000167.1 GCA_903876745.1 uncultured Gemmatimonadota bacterium | reverse complement strand
GGTGTTGAGTTCCTGCCGCGCGGCGCGGCCATGTTCCTGCAGCCACTGCGGCTGCGCATTGTGATACCCCGCACTGCGCCCGTTCCCCTGCGAGGCGAGCCCCGACTGTTGATGGCACGACCGGCAGAATGCCGCCGTATTGTGGCACGTGCTGCACTCGACGTCGCGACCGTACGCCGTGGACGCATGCCGCGTCGCGAAGTTGGCCACGTGATAGCGGCGCGCGCCTACCTGCTCACCGACGTGGCAGTCCTTGCAGAAGGACTCTTTGTGGCACCCCTGACAACTGAGTGCCTCCGCCGCGGCGCTGGCGCCGTGCGTGCGGCTGAAGCCGCTCGTATGCACGCGCACGCGCCGCGCGCTGTCGGCGGCGTGCGGCTTGGGCGTCCACTGGCCGGCGCGGGCGAGCCCCACCGGGATCTCAGTGCGCCCCGCTTCGGCGGCATGCTTGAGGAGCACGCCGCGTCCGCCCGCTTCGGCGGCATCGGGGATCTTCGCGAGCACGCTGGCCGCGCCGTCACCCACGTGACAAGTGGCGCAACTCGGTCGCGCATGGCACACCGCGCACCGTGCGGTGTTCGCGCGCGCGGCGGTGCCGTGCGTGCGATCGAACAGGTCGGTGCGGTGATCCTGCGGCACCGGGTACACGGGGGCGCGCGCCGCGGCGAGCCGTGCTACCCGCGCATCGAGCGCCAGCGTCTTGATCACCGTTGACCGCCCCGCGTCTACGTGGCAGCGCGCACAGCTCTCGCGCGCGTGGCAGGTGGCGCACGACGCCGTCCCGGCCTTGGCGGCAGCACCGTGCGACTGCGCGAAGTCCTTGACAGCATGCGACGCCGGCTTGGGAAGCGCATCGATCCGCGCGTCCGTGAGCCCTGTGGCCGTCGCGAGCGTGCGATGGCAATACGAGCACTTGTTCGCGGCGGCGTAATGCTCAGGCGCTTCCTGGTCGTGACAGGCCACGCATCGCGCCTGGGCCGTGCGGCCCACGTTCATCCACGGCGCGGATTCGCCCGTGGTTCCGTGACAGGTGGCGCAGGTCGCCTGGTCGCCGGCCTGATCAGCGTGCTTGGCGTGCACGAACGACAGCAGACTCAGACCCCGCGCCGCCGGCGGCGACCACACCACGGCCTTCTGCCGCTTGCCGTCGTGACAGGTGGTGCACTGGGCGGCCGTCGGAAACAGCTGCGTGGCGTCTCCGCCGCTCGCTGCGGCATGGCAGCCGCCGCACGTCGGGAAGAGCTTCGCGTGCTTGGCGTGCGGGAAGGACGGCGTGGCCTGCGCGACGAGCGCGACCGGCAACAGCGCCACGAGAACGATCAGGAGGAGTCGCTTCATTTTGTCTTCCCCGCCGCGAGGCCAGGATCACGCCCCAGCGTCCATTCGAGCCGCACGGATGCGCGGCGTTGCGTCCAATCCGGCCCCGGCGCTCCGACCGAGAACAGTTGTCGGTAGAAACCGCAGTCCGCCCTGACGCGCAGGTCGCTCGCGATCGGCATCGCGACATCCACCGCGCCGCCGATCACGCGTCCCGTGCCGATGCGGAACTCGTAGATGTTCTGCACCGCGGAACCGGTGATGCCGATCGTGCGGTCGCCGTCGCCGCTCCAACGCAGCGAGGCGCGCGCGTCGTTGCTCGACGCGCCGTTGCCGATGTCGACGTCGTACGACGCAAAGCCCGAGAGCGCCCCTGTGCCCTGCCACATCGCGTCCGCGCCGGCACGCCATCCGTTGCTGCGCAACGTGAGCCCGGCGTCGGTATCGCCGTACTTGCGGTACGCACCGTGCGCCGAGATTACGAGCGGCATCGCTTTCACGCGCCAATCGACGGTCGCGCGCGCTTCGTCGTACCCGACCGGGGAGAACGCGCCCCACAGCGTCCACGTTTCGAAGAACGGCACCGTGTGGCGTACCTCGACCGACCCGCCGAGCGCATGGAGCCCGGCACGTCCGACGCGCAGGCGCGCCTCATTCCAGGCGCCGGTCGCAAAGTCATACGCGAGCCCCACGTCGATCGACGTTCCGTAGGCGCGCGTCGTCGCGTCCACCGCGGCACGTTCCGAGTACACCCCGCCGTGATCGGCCATCAGCACGCGCTGGTACATCGCCGTCACCGCGGTGACGGCGTTCGGCCGGAAGCGGCCCCGCGCGCCGAAGAGGTAGCCGTCCTGATCCGGGGGCAGATTCTCGATACCTGCGAGTTCGGCGCTCGCGTAGGTGTCGTTCAATCCGGCCTCGAGCGCGCGTCCCGCCCACCCTTCGAGGGAGAACCGGTCGCGTCGCAGCAGCAGGTCGGCGCCGTCGAAATCGTAGACGCCGAGCCCGCCGCTGATCCACTGTCGGCCGAGCCGTCCGCGTCCCCACGACCGTTCGAGCTCGGCGTACGCGTCGATGAGCTCGAACTTGCGGTCCGAGCGCGGATAGATCAGGCCCTGCGTGGAGAGCTGTGCGCGAGCCCGCACGTCCACACGGACGCTCAGTCCCTCGCCGATGCCCCACGAGGCCAGCGACAGATCCTGCACGAGCGGCGCGGCGGAGATCTTGTCGCCGGACCGGAGGTACGAGCAGTAGTCGTTGCCGCTCAGGCAGCGCACGGGCGTGCCGTCGGCCATGAGGCGCCATTCGCCGGTGCCGGTCGCGAAATACGACGAGACCGAGTCATACACCAACGGCCGCAGCTCGACCGTCTGGACGTAGGTCACACCGCTGACCCGCACACCCTGGGCGTGCGTCGCGGCAGGACCCACGCACGATACGACGGCGAGCGCGAATAGAGTGAGTCGCTTGAGCATCATGAGCGCCCTCCCGCGGGGACGTGCGATCCGACGGCGTGACAGGTGGCGCAGTCGCCGCCCGGTTCGTGGGTGCGCTGCTTGTCGTGGCAGGTCAGACAGAGCGCCCGCGTGTACGTGAGCGCCGGCGTCTTTCCGCCCGCGTGGCAGTTCGCGCACCCGTCGTGCGCGGTGAGCTTGTGCCCGGTGCGCGCGTCGGCGTGGCAACTCGTGCAATCACGCGCCGCCGCATGGTGGTCGGCATGGCATGAGAGGCAGTTCTTCTCGACGGTCCGGTCCGCATCCGCATTGTGGCAGGCGGAGCAGAAGAGCTTGCCGTGCTGCTCGTGGCGGAAGCGGAGCGGCCGCGTGACCGGCGGTTTCTTCTTGCGGGCGACGATGGTGAACGTGACGGGCACGTCGCGCGGCTTCGGCGCTGTGGCGTGGCACGAGGCGCACGTGGACTTCTGCGCAGCGCCGTGATGGCACGAGCGGCAGCCGTCCGGCGCGGCGCCGAACTTGAGGCGGCCGCGGCTCGCGCTGTGGCACTCGGCGCACTCGACCGTCTTGTGGCGCGCGTGCTGGAAGGCCGTCGTGTCGCGCGGCACGCCGAGTGGCCGGTCGGTCTGAGGTCTCGCCTCGGTCGACAGCGCGACCAGCGCGAGCAACACACCGGCCAACTGAATCCACGGTCGCCCCGTGATCGGGCGGAAGAGCAGCGACGTGATCATGTGATGCGATTCCTGGGGGTTGAAACGGCGGCGCGGGGCCGACGGGTATGAGCGCCCCGTCGGTCCCGCGTCGTTGCGTGCACGATCGACTCCGGGCCGATCCGACCGTGCACGCGACTGCTGATGCTTAGTGGTTCGAGCTCAGTTTGACGCCGTCCGGGCGCTTCAACTGCGGTTCGAGGCTGATCGCCGAGCTGGACACCACGCCGTAGTCCTTCTTCACCGCGGCGATGGAGTTCACCATCAGCTGCTCGACGAGGAATGGATTGTGGATGATGCCGCCCACCTTGACCGCAACGGTCTGATTGAACTGCATACCGAGGCAGCTGTTGTACGGCTTCGTGGTGGCGAACGTGCAATCCGACGCCTTCGACGTGGCTTTGACCAAGGCGAGTACGCGGTTGGCCTCGTTGTTCAGCGCCGTGACGCGCGCCGTGGCCGTGTTGAAGGCGTTGCGGGCCAGCGCTTCCGTGCCGTGGCAACCGCTGCCGAGGCAGGAGCGGAACGTCGCGGAGGTGACGGCACAGGTCTGGTCGATCGTCGGCTTGCCACCGGCGTCGACGCACGGCGTGGCGAGGAACCGGTGGCCGGTGCTGCTGACCGCGGCCTTCGTGAGCGGATCCGTGCCGGCGTACTTGGAGACGTGGCAGGTCGCGCAGAGGTTCGGGTTCTTGGCCACGTTGCCGTGCGTGCTGATGATCGAATCGCTGATGCTCATCCCCGGCGGGAACCAGCCGGCCTGTCCGAAGAGCGTCGGGCCTTCGGGCGAGTGCACGCTGTTGCGGCCCTGGGCGATGGCGTCCTGGAGCGTGGCGCGGCGCTGGTGGCACTTGGTGCAGAGGTTCGCGTCGGTGCTCGCCGCGTTGATCGGGAAGCGGAGCTGCGCCGTGTTCGCGGAACCGTGCGGGTCATGGCAGACGGCGCAGACAGCGCTCTCCGGCGTCGTGTTGCCCTTCTCCACGTAGTTGCTCGTCACGCCCCACGCCTTCAGCGCGCCCTGCGCCGTGTGGCACGGCCAGCAGCCGGTGGTGTCCGTGCTGTTGTGCGAGGTAGCCCACGTCGTGGAGTGACCCGAGATGCGCCATTCGTCGACGAACGGGTTGTGTGTGCCGCTGTGGCACTCGCCGCAGCCGTTCTTCAGCCCCGTGTCGGCCTTGATCGAGGCGAGCGGCTGGTTGCCGAGACCCGGGTTCGTCACGTGCGTGAGACCCGCGCCGTGGCAGCTCTCGCATTGCACGTCATGGTACTGCGCGGCAGCGGCGTCGCCGAATCCGGCGGTGGCCGACGTCGAGGCGTTGCCGTTCTGCCCGACGGTGTGGCACGGCTGGCAGTACGACTGCATCGTACCGCTCGTGGACAGGTCCTTCCACGCGCTGGCGTGCTTCGTCGTCGCCCAACGTCCCTGTTTTTCGACGTGGCACGACCCGCAGACCGTCTTCTTCGTGGCTTCATCGGCATAGCCGACAAAACTTGCGGCGCCCGCCGTCGGCGCTGCGTAGTTCGGCCCATCGCGATATACGACCTTCTCGGACGTACATCCCATGACCACGAACGCCGCAAGCGACAGCAGCGTCGCCATCTTGACCCGGTTGAGCATCATATGATTCAAGCCTCCGCCAACAGTTCGAATAGGGACGACAGCGAACGAACCTTCGAGTTCTGTTGGTAAGTGTACGGATGCGTGACGTATGATACCGTAGGGCTTCTCCTGAACTTCCAGAGTTTGTTACCTGACTTCACAAGCTCCTAAGTGCTTACACGACACTATACTGCTGAGTCCGTGGACGACGGGTTACTTTCAGTAACCGGTGGTGCGCTCCACTTTCTGACCAGCACCCAAATGAAGGCGCCTCCACCCACAACCAACAGCACTGGAAGGAGATAGGCGAGCAGGTTGAATCCCTGCGGCTTCGGCGACAGCAGGATCCACTCCCCGTATTTCGACACGAAATACGCTTTCACCTCGTCAGGGCTTTTCCCCTCAGCGAGTTGGTCTTTCACCAAACCGCGCATCTGTTGCGCGAGTTCCGATGGCGAGGCCTGCAGCGAAAGGCCCTGACACACGGGGCACCGCAACTCCGACGCGACCGCCGTCGTCATCGCCTCGAGCGCGGTATCGTTCGCGGTGCGCATGTTGAGCGCCGACCGCTCGGCGGCGCTCTTCCCTTCCTTCTGGATCTGCTCGGGCGAGATCGCACCGGCCTGCTTCGGATCGCTGGGCGGCGCGCTCGGCGCGTTCTGCGCGAACGCGAGCGAGGCCGCGGCCGCGATGAGCGACCAGGTGAACATCGTACGACGCATGATCAGCCTCCTGCTTTCGGTTGCGACGCGGCGCCGGCGGGTGCCGGCGACGGCGCGGCGGGAGTCGCCGCGGGCGCCGCCATCAACGAGTCGACCACGCGCGCGATCACTGCGGCCGGCACCGGCCCAGTGTGCTTGTACGCCACGCGACCGTTTCGGTCGAGGAAGAACGTCTCGGGCACGCCATACAGACCGTAATCGATGGCCGTGCGAGCCTTGGGATCGTTGAGCGACGGATAACTCTGCCCGCCCATCTCGGCGATCCAGTTGGTGCCATTCACCGGCGCGTCGTTGTAGAGCACGCCGTAGAAGTGCACCGGCTTCCCCGCATAGCTTCGCGCGACCTCGCTGAGCGTCGAGTGCTCGTCGCGGCAGGCGAGACACCACGAGGCCCAGAAGTTCAGCACCACCACCTCACCCTTCATGTCGGCGAGGCGGATCGTGTCGCCGACGTTGCGCAAGAGCGGCGGCTGCCCCGGGGCGAACACATCGAGGGCGAACGTCGGCGCTTCGCGCCCCGGCAACGGCGACGGGATGTCCTTGGGGTCCTTCGTCATCCCCCACGCGAAGAGCAGGATGACGGGAATGGCGAACAGCGAGGCGATCGCGGCGCGTTTCCAGTTCATGCGGCGCTCCTTCTCCGGTTGGGCCAGATGCCGACGATGGCGCCGAGCACCACGATGCCGCCGCCGAACCAGATCCACGGCACGAGCGGCTCCCAGATGAGTTTCACGGTGGCGTTCTTCCCCTGCGGCTGGAACGCCTGCAGGTTGGCGTACAGATCGCCCGCCGCGTAGCTCTTCACGTCGGGCGTCGGCACGGGTTGCTGCGACATCGGATAGAAGTTCATGCGCGGCTCGACCTTGCCGCTCACCACGTCACCGTTCATGATCTCGAGCGTGACGCCGATCACGGAGCGCTGCGGCTCTTCACGCCCCCAGACCGATTTCAGCCGCGCCGTGCGTCCGGCGAGCACCACGCTCTGCCCGGGCTCGAGCGTCGCTTCACGCTCCGTGCGCAGCGACGAACTCGCCGCGATGCCGAGCGCCACGAAGAACACGCCGATGTGCGACACGTAGCCGCCGTAGCGGCGGCGATTGCCGGCGATGAGACGCGTGAGCGCGGTAAACCACCCTTCCCCGTGTGCACTGCGGCGCGCCGCCGAGCCGATGTAGAACTCGCGCAGGTTGGCGACCACGGCGTACCCCGTACAGGCGAAGGCGAGCACACCGTACACGTTGCGGATGCCCATGAGCAATCCGACGGCCGCGAACAGCACGGCGCCGATCACGGGCGGCAGGAGCTTGTGCTTCACCTCGTCGGGCGAGGCGCTCTTCCACGGCAGCGCCGGACCGACGCCCATCAGGAAGAGCAGCGCCACCATCATCGGCAACGTCATCTTGTTGAAGAACGGCTCGCCCACGCTCACCTTCACGCCGCGGAACGCCTCGGCGACGAGCGGGAACAACGTCCCCACGAGCACGGTGAAGCAGAACGCCGTGAGGAAGAGATTGTTCAACAGGAACACCGTCTCGCGCGACGCCGGCGAGTCGAAGTGCCCCACCGTCTTGAGCCGGTCGCTCACGCCGGCGACCATCACGAGCGCCGAGATGAGCACCACCGCGATGAAGCCGAGGAAGAAGTAGCCGATCGTGCCGGTGGTGAACGCGTGCACCGACGAGATGATGCCCGAGCGCGTGAGGAACGTGCCGAGGATCGTGAGCACGAACGTGCCGACGACGAGGTTCAGGTTCCACAGCCGCAGCATCTGGCGGCGTTCCTGCACCATCGCCGAGTGGAGGAACGCGGTGGCGGTGAGCCACGGGATGAACGACGCGTTCTCGACGGGATCCCAGGCCCAGTAGCCGCCCCATCCAAGCACTTCGTACGACCACCACATGCCGGCGATGATCGCGGCCGAGAGGAACGCCCATGAAGCGAGCGTCCAGCGGCGCGTGATGCGGATCCAGTCGTCGCGCTCGACCTCGCCGGAGAGCATCGCGCCCACGGCGAACGCGAACGGCACGGCCATGCCGACGTAGCCCAGGTAGAGCAGCGGCGGGTGGATGGCCATCAGGATGTGGTTCTGCAGCAGCGGATTCGGTCCGGGACCGTCAGCCGGCACGGGCGAGACGACGCCGAATGGGTTCGCCGGTCCGATGAGCAGGATGGCGAAGAAGAGCATCACGCCGAGCAGTGCGGTGCCCGCATAGGGCACGAGATTGCCGGGCCGCTTGGAGTTGATCCACACCACGGCGGCCGCGTACATCGCGAGCACCCATCCCCAGAACAGGATGGAGCCTTCGAGCGCGCCCCAGAGGGAGATCACGGTGTAGAGCAGCGGCGTGGCGCGACTGCCCACCTGCGCCACGTACGCGACCGAGAAATCGTGCGTGACGAGCGCGACGACCATCGACACGGTGGCGATGGTGACGAGCAGGAAGTTCGTGTAGATCGCCGCGTACGACAGCGGGATCCACTCCCGCTTGCCGCGCGCGATGGCGACCGGGCCGATGACGAGGCCGAAGGCGATGACGGCGAGCGAGACGAGAAGGGCGTCGCGGGCCAGCGTTCCGATCACGCGCCACTCCCCTTGATCAGCGTCTTGTACATCTCCTGCGGCTTCTCACCGGCCTTGGGCGGGTGATACTCGTTCGAGTGCTTCACCATCAGGCTCGTGGACTGGAAGACGTTGTCGCGGCCGTAGCGGCCCTCGACGACGACACCCATGCCGTCGCGGAACATCTGCGGCGGTGCGCC
>CAIRBD010000166.1 GCA_903876745.1 uncultured Gemmatimonadota bacterium | reverse complement strand
GTTGCCGAGCTTGGTCTTGGTCTGCCCCTCGAACTGC
Source organism: uncultured Gemmatimonadota bacterium (assembly GCA_903876745.1). Lineage (GTDB taxonomy): Bacteria > Gemmatimonadota > Gemmatimonadetes > Gemmatimonadales > Gemmatimonadaceae > Fen-1231. The sequence continues at coordinate 4,192 of CAIRBD010000166.1, read as the reverse complement.
GGCTCGCGCACCTTCACCGAGAGCACCGCGGTGAGCCCTTCGCGCGCGTCCTCGCCGGAGAGCTTCGCCTCTTTGTCCTTCTTCGCGAAGCTGGACTTGTCGAGGTGCTTGTTGATCACGCTCGTGAGCGCCGACTTGAAGCCGGTGAGGTGCGTGCCGCCCTCGTGCGTGTTGATGTTGTTCACGAACGAGAACACGTTCTCGTTGTAGCCGTCGTTGTACTGCAGCGCGAGCTCGATGCCGATGTCGTCCTTCTCGGCGTCGAGGTAGACGATCTCGTTGTGCAGCGTCTTCTTCGTGCTGTTGAGGAAGGCCACGAACTCCTTCAGGCCGCCCTTCGCGTGGTACGTCTCTTCCTTCTCCTGCCCGGCGCGCTCGTCCTTGAGCGAGATCGTCACGCCCTTGTTCAGGTACGAGAGCTCGCGCAGGCGCGAGGAGAGGATCGAGAAGTCGTACACCAGCTCGGTGAAGATCTCGGCGTCGGGCTTGAACCAGACCTTGGTGCCCGATTCCTTGCCGCGCACGGTCCCGATCTGCTTCAGCTTCGTGGTCGTGTCACCACGCGTGAAGTCCATGTAATGCTCTTTGCCGTCGCGCTTGATCCACACCTTGAGCGTCTCGGAGAGCGCGTTCACGACGCTCACGCCCACGCCGTGCAGGCCGCCCGACACTTTGTACGAATGCTTGTCGAACTTGCCGCCGGCGTGCAGCACCGTCATCGCGAGTTCCACGCCGGGGATCTTCTCCACCGGATGGATGTCCACGGGGATGCCGCGACCGTTGTCGACCACCGTGATGGAATCATCCGCGTGGATGACCACCGACACGGTATCGCAGTAGCCGGCGAGCGCTTCGTCGATGGAGTTGTCGACGACTTCGTACACGAGGTGGTGCAACCCGCGGCTGCTCGTGCTGCCGATGTACATGCCCGGCCGTTTGCGCACGGCCTCGAGGCCCTTGAGGACCTGGATGTCGGATGCGCCGTAGCTCGACTCGGAAGCGTCGTTCGTCTTGGCCATGATCAAGGGGTGGAATGGGGCGAAGACAGGGCTCGAATAAACGCCGAAAACTCGGCGTCGAACCTGACCTACAAGATTAACGATTGCGCCGCCGTTTGGCAACGGCAAAATCTGCCCGCAAAGCCGTCGCTGGCAACGACTTACCGGAGCAACTCCCAGCGTATCCGCTTGACCGGCGTACGACCGGGTTTCGCGTTGATCCGGTGGAGCAACTCCCGCTCCCGCATCGAGAGCTCCTGCATCCACCCGTGGGTGCGCACGCCGACGAACAATGTGCCGTCGTCAGTAACCGTTCTCGCCTCCGTCACGCCGGCGATCTGGGGACCGACCAGCGCCGCCCACTCCACCACCACCTGCGCGCGTTCCACGCGTTCCTGGAGTCCACTCGCACGCAGAAAACTCGTGAGCGCCTCGCCGATGGGCGTCGGCCTGGTCTTCTTGTTCTCGCTCATGCGGCGCGCCTCACGACGCACGCTCGAACACGCCGTCGCGCACGCGCCAGCGCTCAAGCCGCGTGAACCCCGCGGGGATCTCCTCTTCGCGCGGCACGCACAGCACGGTCTGGCCGTGGGCCGCTTCCGCGCTCTCGTCGAGCAGCGCGAGCACGCGGCGCGCGCGGGCGGTGTCGAGTTCGGCGAACGGATCGTCGAGCAGCAGCACGGGCTGCGTGCCGCGCCGCGTGCGGAAGGTGGCGGCCTCGAGCAGGCGCAGCGCGATCACTGCGGTGCGCTGCTGGCCGGCCGACCCGACGAGCCGCAGGTCGCGCCCGCCGAGCGTCACGGCGAGGTCGTCGCGATGCGGGCCGGCATGGGTCAGGCCGCGGCGCTCGTCGTGCTCGCGTCCCTTCGCGAGCTGCGCGGTGAGCGCGGCGGCGACGTCGGGCGCGTCGGCGAGCGTCGATGCATATGCAAGGGCCATCGGCGCCCGCTCGCCGATGGACGCGCACAGGCGCGCGAAGTCGCCCGCGTGTTCGCCCACCCACGCGCGCCGCTCCTCCACGAGAATGGCGCCGTGCTGCGCGAGCGCTGGCTCCCATGCGGCGGCGCTCGAACGGAGGGCGCCGGGACGCGCGGCGACGCGGAGCGCGGCATTGCGGCGGACGAGCGCCGCCCGGTAGTGCCGCAGCGCCGCGAGGTACCTTGCCGAGGTGAGCGCGAGCGCGATGTCGAGGTAGCGGCGCCGTTCGGCGGGCGCGCCGCCGATGAGTACCACGTCGGCGGGCGAGAAGCACACCGACGGCACCGCGCCGAGCGCGTCGGAGAGCCGCGGCGTCTCGACGCCGTCGAGCGTCACCTTCTTGCGTCCGGCGCGGTCCACGCCCACGGCGCACTGGTGCACCGTGGCGCCGTCGGAGGTGGCCGAGAGGAAGAAGGTGCCGGCGCCGAATCGCACGAGGTCGCGGTCGCGCACGCCGCGCATCGAGCGCAGCAGCTTGAGGTACGCGATCGCCTCGAGGAGGTTCGTCTTGCCGTGGCCGTTGTCGCCGACGATCGCGATGCCGTCGGCCGGCAGCGCGATCGTCGCGTGCGCGATGTTGCGGAAGTCGCGGAGTTCGAGCTGCCGGATGGCGACGCGACGGGTCACGCGCTATCTGCCCTGGAACGCGGCGGCGCGCTTCTCGAGGAACGCCGCGGTGCCTTCGCGCATGTCGGCGGTGTCGGCGAGCGAGCCGAAGAGCGTGGCTTCGTGCGAGATGCCCGCGTCGAGCGGCTGGTCGAGTCCGCGGTCGATCGCGTCGATGGCGCGCGCCATCGCGAGGGGACCGTTCTTGAGCATGGTCCGGGCGAACGCGCGCGCCGCGTCGAGCAGCGCGTCGGGCGCCACGACCGCGTTCACGATGCCGAGGCGATGGGCCTCGGCGCTGTCGATCGGTTCGCCCGTGAGCACGAGCTCGAGCGCGCGGCCGCGGCCGATGAGCCGCGCAAGGCGCTGGGTGCCGCCGTAGCCCGGGATGAGGCCGAGCTTCACTTCGGGCAGGCCGAACTTCGCGCTCGAGCTCGCGACGCGCAGGTGGCACGAGAGCGCGAGCTCACAGCCGCCGCCGAGGGCGAACCCGTTCACAGCGGCTATCACCGGCTTGGCCGACTGTTCGATGGAGCGGAACACCGCCTGCCCCACGCGCGACGTCGCCTCGAGCGCCGCGCGGTCGCGCGCGGCGAGCGCCTTGATGTCGGCGCCGGCCACGAAGGCGCGGCCGTTGCCCGTGAGGATGATGACGCCCACGTCGTCGCGCCCGGCCAGCTCGCCGAACATGCGCCCGAGTTCGTCCATCATCACGTCGTTGAGCGCGTTGAGCTTGTCGGGGCGGTTGATCGTGACGGTCGCGATGCGATCGGCGACGTCGAGGAGCAGGAGGTCGTAGGGCATGGTCGGCGCGGTGGGAGGAGACGCTGTGGAATCTATCGCACCCTCGGTACGTTTCGCTCGTGGAACCGATCCGGGCAGTGCAATGGTCGCCGGGCGGCGACGCGGTGCGCATCATCGACCAGCGGCGGCTGCCCGCGGCGTTCGTCGAGCGCGACCTGCGCACGCTCGACGAGGTGCATGAGGCGATCCGCACGCTCGCCGTGCGCGGCGCGCCGGCCATCGGCGTGGCGGCGGCCCTTGGCTTGGTCGCGGCCCTCGCGCCGCATGCGGCGGAAGACGGCGCCACCTTCCGTGCGCGCGCCGAGGGCTACGCGGCGCATCTCGCATCGGCGCGCCCCACGGCGGTGAACCTCCCCTGGGCGATGCAGCGGATGACGGCGCGCATCGCCGCGATGTGGCACGAACCCGCCGCGACGATCCTTGCGGCACTCCGCGCCGAGGCGACCGCGATCCTCGACGAGGATCGCGCCATGTGCCTCGCGATCGGCGAGCACGGACTGCCGCTCGTCAGCCACGGCGCGCGCATCCTCACCCACTGCAACGCGGGCGCGCTCGCGACGGCGGGCGTCGGCACGGCTCTCGCGCCGGTGTACGCCGCGCACGCAGCGGGGCGCGCCGTGCACGTGTTCGCCGACGAGACGCGCCCGCTCCTGCAGGGGAGCCGGCTCACGGCGTGGGAACTGCAGCGCGCCGGCGTGCCGGTGACCGTGATCACCGACGGCATGGCGCCGAGCCTGATGCGTGCCGGCGAGATCGACGCCGTGTTCGTGGGGGCCGACCGCATCGCCGCGAACGGTGACGCGGCG
>CAIRBD010000165.1 GCA_903876745.1 uncultured Gemmatimonadota bacterium | reverse complement strand
TCTCGTTCGGCCCATCGACGGGACGCCGCGGGCTGATCGTGTCGGCCCGCAACAGCCTCGTCGGGACGTTCGTCTTCTATCAAGTGCTCGCGTGGCTCGGGCGCGACGCGGTGCTCCTCGTGAAGCACAAGGAGCGCGACGACGTGGTGGCGAAGTTCTCTCCCTATTTCGCGACGGTCGCGCTCGAAGGGCAGGTGCCGTTGCACCGCCACGGAGCCGAAGCGATGACCGTGGACGTGTACAAGGCGACGGCGTTCCGACAGGTGTATCCCACCGATCAGCCGCGCTGAGCGACCGCGCGCCGTCGCTCAGCGGCGCGTGCTATTTCGGGTCGCCGCGGAACCGATAGAACGTGAGGGCGCCGCGTTTCAGTGCGAGCAGGCGCCGGTCGGTCGGCCCCGTGCCGTCGTGCAGCAGCACGGCGAGATCGGCGAGGAACCCCTGGTTACCGAAGAGCGTGTGGCCGAGCGCGTCGCCGCGCACGCGGGTGGCGTCGATGGTGTCCATGCCGTCGATGACGGTGAGCGAGTCGCCGCCGAGTCCGAGCCGCCACACGTTGTTCACGGACCGCGAGGCGCGCAGCGCGTCGTCGTCACTCGAAGCGTAGAGCGTGATGCGCGCGGCGCGCGGCGGCACGAGGCGCGGTGCGATCTCGCGACGGAAGACGCGGGCGTCGAGGTCGGGCGCGGCGAACACGACCTGCTCGAAGCGCGGCAGCGAGTCGCCGGCGGCGATGAGCGAGAGCGCCTTGGCGATCACCTCGGATCCCATCGAGTGGCCGAGCAGGTGCACACGGTCGGGATGGGCGAGCGGGACGATCTTTGCGAGGAGGCGGAGCAGGTAGAACCCCGCGTTGCGCGCGGCCTGCTGGTCGCGCACGTACGCCGTGACCGACGCGGCGCTCGGCCACGAGAAGAGCACGACGGTGCCGTCGAATCCGATGTCGGCAGCGACCTGCGCGGCTCGCACGGCGGCATCCTCGAACGACGTGTTGAATCCGTGGACGAAGACCAGTACGTCGCGCGAGCGCGTGAGACTCAGATCGTCGGCGATGCGCTGCACGAAGCGGTTCGAGTCGACGGGGATGAGCGACGTGACGAAGAATTCCTTGCGCGGGTCGGGGCTGTAGGTGAGCGCGTTGCGGATGCTGCCGGGGCGCGGGAGCTCACCCGTGCCGCGCGAGACGTACGGCGGCACGTTCACGCCCACGGCGGCGAACTGCAGCTGGTCGGCGTCGTCGGGGCCGAAGCGGTCGCCGGGACGTTCAGCGGCCACGGAGCGTCGGGACGTGGCGACGAAGATCGTGACGCGCTGCGGCGCGCTGTCGAGCACCGCGTACGAGCGCGCGGACGCGGCGCGTGGCGGCCCAATGGGAACGGGCGGCGCGGCCGGCGGTGCGGCGGGACTTCCGCCGCACGCGGCGGCGAGCACGAGGGCCAGTGTCGTCAGTCGCTTCATTGTTCGCGAGGGCCTGCTTGGGGGTGAATCCACGGTCGTTCGCTGCACTCAGTCGCGCACGGTCGCCGCGATCAGTCGCTCGATGGTGGCCGCCGGCGCGGCGGCCGGCTCGAGCGCGAACACGTCGCCCGCCGCGCGCACGACGGCGTCGCGCACGTCCTGCCCGAGTGACGGTGACGGCGCCGAGCACACGCCATCGGCGCGGCGGAGCAGCTCCTGCTCGACCGACGTCATGACCACGCCCGGGATGCCGCACGGCACCATGAGATCGAAGTACGAGAGGTCGGTGGTGACGTTGAGCGCGAACCCGTGCCAGGTGACCCACTGCCGCGCGTGCACGCCGATGGACGCGATCTTCCGTCCGTCGGTCCATACGCCGGTCTGCCCCTTCTGCTGCGCGCCGACGATGCCGAACTCGGCGAGCGCGCGCATCAGGAGCACCTCCACCTGTCGCAGATACCAGTGCAGGTCGAGCTTGTGCCGGTGCAGGTCGACGATCGGATATCCGACGAGCTGGCCGGGACCGTGGAACGTGACGTCGCCGCCGCGCTCCACATCGAACAACTCGACGCCGCGCGCCGCGAGCAGTTCCGCTGTGAAGAGCCGGTTGGCCGGGTCGCGGGCCGAGCGGCCGAGCGTGATCACCGGCGGGTGCTCGACGAGGAGCAGGAGGTCCTGGTCGAGGGTGCCGTCGATGCGCTCCCGCGCCGCTGCGCGCTGCAGGTGGAGCACGTCGGCATACGGGCGCGTGCCGAGGTCGGCGACAAGGAGCTGGCGGGGAAAGGGCACGCCGTGAATCTAGCGCCGGATGGTGGTGGATAACGACTGCTGACGTTGATGACCTGCTACGAGCCGTCCGCGGCAACGGCGGTTCCGCCGCCGCGCTCACCGGACCGGCGATGCGAAATGGGGAGCGACCGAGCCAATGTCGGCCGTCGCTCCCCATTCGTTCCTCGTTCGCACCGTCCCCTCTCGCCCGAGAGTGCCGCGGCTGCGTGACGCCGCTCCTACTGCTGTGTCGCGCCTCCTCCGGTCGCTTCCGTCACACGACCGTACGTGGCACGTTGCGCACTGCCAAGTTCGAGCCCGGGACCCGGCAAGAACATCGCAGCGATCGTCGTGTCGGCGTACAATGTGAGCGTGCAGGGCATCGTGCCCGCGCACATCCCACCGCTCCAGCCGCCGAAGGTCACGCCGTTGCCAGGCTTCGTGGCGTTGACGAGCGTGACGACAGACAGGGCAGGGTACGTGGCGCTGCAGGTGCCCGGACAGCTGATGCGGCCATCCGTCGAAAGGATCTGCCCGCTCACTGGCCCGATCATATTGACCGAGAGCGTGACCTGCTGCCAGCTGAAATTAGCCGTCACGTGCTTCGGCGAATCGACCAGCAGCGTACAGGTCGTCGCCGTGCCTGAGCAGTCTCCACCCCAACTGGTGAAGGTGGCGCCCTGCCCGGCCGTGGCGGTGAACGTGACCGTCGTCGGCGTCGCGAACGACGCTCCGCATGGCGACTGGTTGCAGTTCACTGCCCCGGCGTCCGTCGACACCGTGCCATAGCCGGCGCCGGCGAATGACACGTCAAAGGAATACGGCGCGGCATCGAACTGCGCCCCGACCGAGAGGGCGGAGTTCATGGTGACCGTGCACGAGCCGACGCCACTGCACGCGCCAGACCAACCAGCGAACGTCGACGAAAGCGACGGCCGCGCGCTCAGTGTCACCACCTCGCCCGCATTCGACGATGCGACGCAGTTGGTGGGACAACTGATACGGCCATCCGGCGCCGTGCTCGCCACACTTCCGGCCCCCGTGCCGCTCGTCGTGACCGACAGGTTGTACTGTACGGCCGCGAACGTGGCTGTGATCGTCGTCGCACTCATGATCCCGGCCGACAAATTGCAGGTCAGCTGCGTGCCGCATGGTGCGCTCCAACCGACGAAAGTCATGTTCGCGTCGGGGGTCGCGACGAGCGTGACCGGGGTCGCGATGGGCAGATACATCGTGCACACGATGCCGCAGTCGATGCCAGGTGGCAGCGCCGTCACGCGACCCGTGCCGGTCGCTTTGCCGGTCACGAACACGTTCACCGTGAGCGGGAAGCCGGTCGTCGACTGGAACTGCACGCCCACGGTGGCGCTCGTCGCGCCAGCCACGAACGAGCAGGTCGGGCTGTTGCCCGAGGCCGCGCAGGCCCCTGTCCACTGGGCGAGCGCGTTCTGCGGCAGCGGCGACGCCGTGAGTGTCACCGTGCTGCCGATCGCCACATTACTGGTGCAGGGTGTCGTCGCTGTCGTGCAACTGAAGGTGCCGGCGACCGAGCCGTTACCCAAGATCTGGAGCTGTACCTGCGACGTCGCCGACGGCAGGAAGTTCGCCGTGACGTTCAGCGCTTGCGTCGTCATCACAGTGCACGTGGGCGTGCTTCCGTTGCATGCGCCGGCCCAGCCGTTGAACGTCGACCCAGCGGTCGGCGTGGCGGTGAGCGTCACGCTCGTGTTGTTATCGAACGCATAGGAACACGCCGCGCCGCACGTGATGCCGGCGGGTTGCGATGCGACCTGCCCCGTGCCGGCTCCGAGCAGCGTGACCGTGAGTGGCGCGGTGATCTTGCCGAACGACGCCGTCACCGACTTCGCCGCGTCGATGAGGATCGTGCATGTGGACGTGACGCCGCTGCAGGCGCCGCCCCAGCCCGTGAACATCGCGCCATTGTCGGCCTTCTGCGTGAACGTCACGTTCGTGGCCCCGAGGAAGCTTCCGGTGCACGTGGTGAGCGGACAATCGATCGCGCTCGGCACGGGAGCGCCCGCGATGGACTGCACGGCCCCCGGGCCCGAGATGGCGACGGTGACGGGATACGCGTTGCGCGTGAACGTCGCGACGGCCGCCTTTGCGACGTCCGCAGTGAGAAGGCACGGCGACGTGCCGGCGCAGTTGCCGCTCCACCCCGCGAACGACGACGTGCCGTCGGTCGAGGGCGTGAGGGTGACGCTGCTGTTGTACGGGAAGAGCGCGGCGCAGGTCGTGCCGCACGCGATCGAGGCCGGGTTCGAGGTGACACCGCCACCGCCGTTGCCCGTGACCGTCACCGAGACGGAGACACCGCTCGTGAAGGTCGCCGTGACGGCCGTCGCGGCGCTGAGTGTGACCGAGCATGGTCCTATGCCGGTGCAGGCGCCGCTCCACCCCGTGAACGTGGACCCGGCCGCCGCGACCGGCGTGAGCGACACGACGGTGTTCACGTCGAACGTCGCCGCGCATGAGGTCGCCGGCGACGCGCACGACACGCCGGCCGGCGACGACGACACCGACCCGGCACCGTTCCCCGCGAGCGTCGTGGCGAGCGCGTACTGCGCCCTGTTGAACGTGGCCGTCACCGTCTTCGAC
>CAIRBD010000164.1 GCA_903876745.1 uncultured Gemmatimonadota bacterium | reverse complement strand
GGCGTGTTCGTGCACCAGAGCGAACTCTCGCCCGAGGCCTACTGGCAGACGCTGCCGGCCGCCGCGCGCGCGAAGATCCGCGAGAAGCACATCAAGGTGTACCTCATCGACGCCTTCGCGGTGGCGCGTGAGGAAGCGAGCGACGTGGAGCTGCGGTATCGCATGCAGGGCGCGGCCTTCATGGGCGCGTTCTTCCGCACGTCGCCGCTGCTCAAGCAGGAAGAAGTGAGCGAGGAACGCCTGTTCGAGGGGATCAAGCACCAGCTGCAGAAGAAGTTCGGCGGCAAGGGTGCACGCGTCGTCGAAGACAACGTCCGCGTGATCCGTCGCGGCTACGACGAAGTTCGTGCCGTGCCCGTGGGCGGCGACGAGGGCGTGAGCGTGAACGCCACGGTGCCGCATCAGCCCGCGCTGATGGCCTCGGACAACGCCGAACAGGGGCCGGGCAATCCGGGGCGCTTCTGGGAGCAGGTCTGCTCCGCGTGCGCGCTGGGGCAGGAACAGATCGCCGATCCGTTCGCCGCGTTCAGCACCATCCCCGCGGCGACGGGCGTGGTGCGCGACATGAGCGGCGTGCGGCTCGAGATCCCGGAGTTCATCGCCGCGAACTGCACGGGGTGTGCCCAGTGCTGGACGCAGTGCCCGGATGCCGCCATCCCGGGGCTCGTGAACACCGAAGACGAACTCATCAGTGCCGCCATCGCCGAGGTCACGCAGACGCGGGTCATCGAGCGCTTGAAGCCGGTGGTGAAGCCGTGGGGCAAGGAAGCGCACCGGCTGCTCGCCAAGGAGCCGAAGCTCGCCGTGGCCGACGCGTTCGCGAAAGCCTACGTGACCGTGGCCGACAAGATGAACTGGGACGCCGCGCGCCGCGCCGAGACCGACGCGGAGTTCGCCGCCGTGCAGACGCGCATCGCCGAGTTCCCGGTGGCGCGCACCAAGGCGTTCTTTGACGCGCCCGAGAGCAAGGCCAAGGGGAATGGCGGCCTGCTCTCGGTCACCGTGAACCCTGAAGCGTGCAAAGGCTGCAACCTCTGCGTGAAGGTGTGCCCGGACGGCGCGCTCGTCACGGTCAAACAGGATGAGAGCAACCTCGACAAACTGCGCCGCAACTGGTCGTACTGGACGCGGCTCCCCGACACGGACGACCGTTTCGTGAACGTGTCGAGCGTGGACGACGGCATCGGCGTACTCTCGTCGCTGCTGCTCAAGAAAGCGACGTATCGCTCGATGGTGGGCGGCGACGGTGCGTGCATGGGATGCGGCGAGAAGACCGCGGTGCACCTCATCGTGTCGTCGATCTACGCGTGGATGCAGCCGCATGTCGAAGTGCAGCTCACGAACATCGACGCGCTCCTCGCCTCGCTCGACGCGCAGGCGCGCGCGCTGCTCGCGAAGGGCGCCGACCTCGAGGCGGCCGCGAGGTCCAACGGCGGCGTGAACGTGGAGGTGTCGGCGGAGGCACACGAACGGATCGCACTGATCAACCGGTCCATCGCCGAGCTGAAGGACCTCAAGTGGCGCTACGTCGAAGGCCCGGGCGGCAAGGGACGCGCCGCGCTCGGCATGGCGAACAGCACCGGATGCAGCTCCGTGTGGGGAAGCACCTATCCCTACAATCCGTATCCGTTCCCCTGGGTGAACCACCTGTTCCAGGATGCCCCGAGCGTCGCCATCGGCGTGTTCGAGGCGCACATGCGCAAGATGGCCGACGGCTTCATCGCCGTACGCCGGGCCGCGCTCGTCCGGGACGGTGCCTACGATGCCGTCGTGCACGAGGCGACGTTCGCGCGGTTCGACTGGAGCCAGTTCACCGACGACGAGTTCGCGCTCTGCCCGCCGATCGTCTCGATGGGCGGCGACGGCGCGATGCTCGACATCGGCTTCCAGAACCTCTCCCGCCTGCTCGCCAGCGGCAAGCCGCTGCGCGTGGTGGTGCTCGACACACAGGTGTATTCGAACACCGGCGGCCAGTCGTGCACGTCGGGCTTCACGGGGCAGGTGAGCGACATGGCCGCGTGGGGCACGGCGCAGCACGGCAAGAAGGAGGTGCGCAAGGAGCTCGCGTTCATCGCCATCGCGCACCGCGGCGTGTATGTGCACCAGTCGTCGCAGGCCTCGGCGTCGCACCTGATCGCCGGCGTGCTGAAGGGGCTCAAGAAGCGTCGGCCGGTGCTCATCAACGTGTACACGCCGTGCCCGGTGGAGCACGGGCTCGCCGACGACTGGTCGCAGCACGCGTCGCGGCTTGCGCTCGAGTGCCGTGCCTTTCCGTTCCTCACGTACGATCCCGACGCCGGCCCGACGATCGCCGACTGTCTCTCGCTGGAAGGGAATCCGTCGCCCGAGACGTCATGGCCCTCGTATACGCTGCGTTACGTCGATGAGGCGGGCGCAGAGCAGGAGATGGAACTCCCGCTCACCGTCGCCGATTGGGCGGCGACGGAAGCACGGTTCAAGCAGCACTTCAAGGACCTGCCGGCAGCGCAGTGGAACGACACCGTGGTGCCCTTCCACGAGTACATCCAGAAACCGGCCGACGCCCGCGACGGGCTGACGCCGTTCATCTGGTCGACGACCTCCGATCGCAAGTTGCGCCGGCTCCGTGTGACCACGGAGATCGCGAAGCTGGCCGAGGAGCGGCTGCAGTTCTGGTCGCAGCTCCGTCAGCTGGCCGGGCTCGAAGTGAGCCTGAGCACGCACGACATGATCGCCGCCGAGATGGACGCCGAGTATGCAGTGCGCGAGAAGGCCCTGCGCGCCGAGTACGAAGCGAAGCTCACCGACCCCAAGGCGACGTACCCGGCACAGATCGCGCGCCGGCTCGCCGAGGGGCTGATGCACACGGCCGGCGGATCGGCCGCGATCGCGGAACTGCTGGCGAGCCTGCCGGCGGTGACCCCCGAGTACGCCAAGAGTGTCGCCGCGCCTCTTGCCGCGACCGCCCCGCAGCCCTCTGTGTCCTCCGTGTCCTCTGCCGTGAATGGGGTGGCCGTTCCTCACGCCTCCGCACCCGCGCCGGCTGTCGCCGCACCCGACGCCGCCGTCGCCGGCTCCGCCACCGTCTCGGACGACGACGGCGACATGGCGATGGAGGCCTACATCGATTCCGAGCGGTGCACGAGTTGTAACGAGTGCACCAACCTGAACAAGCAGCTGTTCGCGTACAATGCCGACAAACAGGCGTTCGTGAAGGACGCCAAGGCCGGCACGTTCGCTCAGCTCGTGACCGCGGCCGAACGCTGCCCGGTGACGATCATCCACCCGGGGACGCCGCTCAATCCGAAGGAGAAGGACCTTGAGAAATGGGTGAAGCGCGCCGCGAAGTTCAACTGAGCCGATGATGCGACTCGCGTTCGATTTCCGTCACGGGGTGCATCCGCCGGAGGAGAAGGAGCTCACGCGTGAGCTCACCATCCGGCGCATGCCCTATCCGGACGAGCTGGTCCTCCCGCTGCGCCAGCATGCTGGCAAGCCGGCCAAGCTCTGCGTGAAGGTCGGCGACCACGTGGAGCGCGGCGATACCATCGCCGAGGCCGACGGCTTCATCTCGGTGCCCATCCACGCGTCCGCCGCGGGGACGGTCACTTCGATCGAGTACTGGCCGCATCCCGACGGCAGCTATGCCGAAGCGGTGCGCATCGCGGTGGACAAGTTCGCGATGCAGGTGCCGCGTCCGCGCATCGTGCCCAAGTGGGAGGGGCTCACCACCGACGAGGTGGTGAAGGCCGTGCAGCAGGCGGGCGTCGTGGGACTTGGCGGCGCCGCGTTCCCGACGCACGTGAAGCTCGCGCCGCCCAAGGAATACAACGTCCACACGCTCATCATCAACGGCGCCGAATGTGAGCCGTATCTCACGTCCGATCACCGCACGATGGCGGAGTACCCCGACCGCGTGCTCTTCGGCATCCGCGTGATGATGCACGCGATGGGCGTGAAGAAATGCGTGGTGGGCATCGAGAAGAACAAGCCCGACGCAGTCGCGGCGATGCGCAACGCGGTGCCCAAGGACCTCGATGTGGAGATCCTGCCGCTGACCGTGAAGTATCCGCAAGGCGCGGAGAAGATGCTCATCCAGGCCGTGACCGGCGTGGAAGTGCCCTCGGGCAAGCTCCCGGTGACGGTCGGCGTCGTCGTGCAGAACGTCGGTTCGGTGGCCGCGATCGCCGAGGTGTTCGAGACGGGACTCCCGCTCATCGAGCGCATCGTCACGGTCACGGGACACGGTCTCGTCAAGCCGCAGAATCTCATCGTCCCAGTGGGCACCAAGCTGCGCGACCTGCTCGCCTATTGCGGCGGCCTGACCGCCGACGCGGCCGAGGTGATCCTCGGCGGCCCGATGATGGGCACGGCGGTGGCGAACCTCGATGCGCCGGTGGTGAAGGGCACCACGGGCGTGGTGGTGCTCGCGCGGCACGAGACGCGCGGCGCCACGGTCTATCCGTGCATCCACTGCGGGCGCTGCCTCGATGCGTGCCCGGTGTTCCTCAATCCCTCGCACCTCGGCGACCTCGCGCGCGTGGGGCGCTACGAGGAGATGACGGGAGCGCACCTCGCGGACTGCATGTTGTGCGGGTCGTGCGCCTACGTGTGTCCCTCGAACATCCCGCTCGCCCAGCTGTTCCAGCTGAGCAAGGCCGCGCTCCGTCGCGCGCAGACGGTATCCACATGACCGCCGTGACTCCGGACAAACTCATCGTCTCGGCCTCGCCGCACGTGAAGGC